>JAHFNF010000043.1 GCA_023267515.1 Candidatus Nomurabacteria bacterium
TGCCAGTTATCCCAGCAGAATTAATAAAAGAATAATATGCAAACACATAATTTAAAAAGAGTTCATAAGAATAAAAAAGATCGCATTGTCGGCCGTGGTGGCAAGCATGCGAAGACTTCTGGTCGTGGAGGCAAGGGGCAGACTGCTCGTGCCGGAAACAAGCGCCGCCCAGAGCTTCGTGATATCATAAAGAAGCTCCCTAAAAATCGCGGATACCGGTTTAATTCTGCCAAAAAGAATGTAGTCACAAATCGCGAAAAAGTCGCAGCTTTGTTTAAAGCTGGCGAAAAGCAGACTTTTTCGGAAATCAGGAAGAGGATGGGAGTAAAAGGAAGAAAGATAAGGATTAAGTAAAATGCAAAATTTCTTCGCAAAAGTAAAAATGATTTTTAAAGATAATATTCTCAGGAAGAGGATGCTCTTTGTCCTTTTTGCTTTGGTTATTTTTAGACTTCTCGCCGCCATTCCAATCCCTGGCATTGATACGGCTGAGTTAAATCGCTTTCTCTCCAATAATCAATTTTTTGGCATTTTGAATATTTTCTCCGGTGGAGGACTTTCCAATCTTTCTATCATAATGCTCGGCGTTGGTCCGTACATCACTTCCAGTATTATTATGCAGCTTCTTACCATAATGATCCCAAAGTTAAAGGCGCTGTATCACGAAGAGGGAGAAGCTGGACGCAAACGGTTTACCCAATATTCCAGGGTAATCACTGTTCCTTTGGCTGCTATCCAAGGATTCGGACTTTTGACCCTGCTCGCTAGGCAGAATATTTTGGGCACTTTGACCGCATTTGATATGGCCTCCAACTTAATATTGATTATTGCTGGTTCAATCCTCTTGATGTGGATAGGGGAGCTGATGTCTGAATTCGGCATTGGTAATGGAGTATCCCTTATCATTTTTGCTGGCATTATCGCCAATATTCCATCTCACGTGAGTCAGCTTCTTTTCACTTTTGATGTTTCTCAAATTCCTCTAATGATTCTATTTGCTGCAGTCGGCCTATTGGTTATTGCTGGGGTGGTGATAGTGACTGAGGCGGAGCGCCCGATACCCGTCACTTACGCCAAGCAAGTGCGGGGGATGAAAATGTACGGGGGGGGCTCTACTTACTTGCCACTTCGCGTGAACCAAGCTGGCGTCATCCCTATTATTTTTGCCCTATCCATCCTTCTGTTTCCACAAATGATTGGAAACTTTTTGGCGACATCCAGCCACCTTTGGGTGCAAAAAATTTCCACTGTTCTTTTAGCATTTTCAAATGGTACCTGGCTTTATTCAGTGCTTTATTTTATTTTTGTTTTTCTCTTTACTTACTTCTATACTGCGGTCACTTTTGATCCGGAGGCTCTTTCCACTAACTTGCAAAAGAATGGGGCTTTTATTCCGGGCATTCGCCCAGGCGCTTCCACTGCTCAATATATTTCAAAGGTGCTAAACCGCATCACCTTTTTAGGTGCTATATTTCTTGGCCTTATTGCTGTCCTACCACTCATAATGCGTTCTCTGACTGGCATCACCGCCATAGCGCTCGGTGGTACAGCCCTCCTCATCGTCGTCTCCGTCGTTCTTGATCTCATCAAAAAGATTGATGCCCAAATCTCAATGCGGGAGTACTAATTCTCTATCCACTTTTTATATTCGGAAACGATAATATCAACAACCTGCTCTAGGTTGTTTTTGTCTGTGTCCACTATTAGGTCGTAATTTTTTTTCTCAGTATTATCTACTTTGTAAAGATCCCAATATCTTTTATTTTCACTATCAAACCTATTTTTTATTTTTTTATAAATTTCTTCTTCGCTCGCCATACCCTCGCTTTCTTGCCTTAGTTTATTCACTTTCAAGTTATTTAAAATTCTTTTTTTGGATATTTCCAGTGGCAGATCAAGGTAGACTTTAAAAGATTCCGGTATCCAGTGAAATGCGAGCCTTGAATCTATCACTTTTTTTTCTGTTTCACCCGCTTTTTTTACAGCGTCATCTATCCCCCTATCTATTTCTTTTTCTGTCTCTGCTTTTATATTAAGTTCATTTAGCGATATTTCATATTTTAAAGCAATTTCTCGCATAAAATCCCCAGAGGAAAAACGCTGAAAGCCAAGCCTTTTTGCGACGTTATCCGCAGTGCTTGATTTACCACACCCTGGGACACCATTTATGGTGATAATTTCCTTTTTCATTCCCTATAATATAGCACACAAAACATTGATTTTTAAGCCCAAATTTTGTATTGTAGAGCTATGGAATCTTATACCTTTGTATTTTTTGGTATAGCCGGCTCTGGCAAGGGCACGCAGGTAAAACTTTTGCAGGACTTTTTGAAAGCTCGCGATGGGAAAGAGTGTGTGTATGGATATCCAGGCAACGAGTACAGGAGGCTTATTGAGTCTGGTGACTACATTGGTTCCTTGGTTAAAGGCCCGGTATCACGGGGGGAGCTTCTACCGGGTTTTCTCACTGATACAATAATTTCAAATATTCTTATTTCTTCTCTTACCCCTGAGAAACATTTAATTACAGACGGATATCCGCGCGCGGTAGCCCAGTCCATTAGTTTTGAGCAAATGGTAAATTTTTTTAAACGCGATAAGGTGAAAATTATTTATATAGAAGTCGGGAAAGAGGAGGCGACTAAAAGAAATCTTTTGCGTGGCAGGCACGACGATACAAAGGAGGGGATGGAAAAGCGTTATGATGAATATGTGAATAATGTTATTCCTGCAATGAACTATTTTAAGGGCAAAGATGGCTATGCGATTTACACCATAAATGGCGAGCAAAGCGTTGAAAGTGTGCACAAAGATATTATCAAAGCTCTGGGCTTCTAACAGACTGAAATGATAATTATTAAGACAGATGAAGAAATAGCGATACTCCGCGAAGGGGGCAAGCGTTTGGCGCGAGTGCTAAACGCGGTAAAAGAAAAAGTGGCGCCGGGGGTTTCCACAAAAGAGCTGGATCTTTACGCAGAAAAGTTAATCAGAGATTTAGGGGATACGCCGGCGTTTTTGAACTATCGCCCAGCGGGGGTAAAGAAGCCTTATCCGGCCTCACTTTGTGTTTCGGTAAATGATGAAGTGGTCCACGGCATTCCAAAGAAAGAAAAAATATTAGAAGAGGGGGATATAGTCTCAATTGACCTTGGCTTAAATCACAAAGGACTTTTTACTGATATGGCGATGACGGTGCCTGTGGGAAAAATCTCTGCATCATCAGAAAAATTATTAAAAATTACTGAGCAAGCGCTAGAAGTAGGCATCAACGCAGTGCAAGTAGGGGGCAGAGTGGGTGATATTGGCTTTGCAATTGAGAGTTTTGCAAAGTCTAAGGGGAAATATGGTATTGTGGAAATTTTAGCCGGGCACGGAGTGGGCCGAGCAATTCATGAGGACCCATTTGTGCCAAATTTTGGCAAGGCTGGCACCGGGGCGCTCCTCCAAAAAAATATGGTGATTGCGATTGAACCGATGCTCAATATGGGCACTAAAAATGTTACCTTAGATAAAGATCAATATACTTATCGTACGGCAGACGGCAAAAGGAGCGCCCATTTTGAACACACTATCCTAATTACAGAAAACGGAGCCGAGATTTTGACCAAATGACAATAATAAGGAATGGGGTTATAATATCATTATGAATCCACACGAAAAAATTCCTTATCAGACTGATAGTCACCTAAAAGAGCTTCTTAAGTCTTTGGGTGATTCTATTACTATTGACAGTACTTTACCTCAAGAAATTACCTCTCCAATTTTCATAAACAAACTAGCAGAAGCAGTAGATAGAATACAAGATCTACCCACAAAATCACTAGCTTATTTTAAGCTTGCTCGCTACGTAAAAGATCTCGGGAATATAGACCAATATAATGTTTTTCTGGATAAGTTCAAAGCAGTAGAAAAAGAATATGTGAAATATTTAAAAGAGCATAATCATGATTATCAAACAGCAAAAACAATTGAAGCAATGGTGACTTCCTATACCACTGGCAGTGGGAAAACTATACAGGCTGTAATTCATAAGAAGCATTTTAAAAAAGAAGGAACAGACCAAGGAAAATAGAAAGAAGAGTGTAATAAGATTTAATCAAAAAAATGGCAGAAAAGTTTTTCAAGAATATGCCGATGTTCAAGACTCCCGAGGAGGAGCTTGATTTTTTGCGCGCGCACGTGGCTGGTAGGGAAAAAGAATTGATGGAAGAAGGGCATTTTGAAAATGCGGCTGAGATGGCAAGTAAGGACGTTATTACTGAATATGTGGAGATCCCGGCGGAGCAAGCAGTGCATAAAGATATAATTCTAAAAGAGCGCGAAGCGGGGGAAATCGTCCTCAAATTGAAACCAGAGCCGCACGATGCAGTGATGGAAGAAATCCTCGGTATTATGCTAACTCGCGGAATAAAAAATGCGATGTCTATCGTGGAATCAATGAATAGTCCGCATATAAGTGACGACTTCCACCGTCTTCTGATACAGTATTTAAAGAGTGGTGTGATTAAAGGATTGAAAGAGGGTAGCCCCCTTTGGAAAGAATTAAATATGACCCTTTTTGAAGTGACTTTGCCACCACCACAAGGTGAGGATAAAGGACAGGGGGATTTCAAAAAATTCATCGGCGCGATGGAGCAATTTTATGCTGGGATGCAATCCATTTCAGATGGACGGAACAATGAAGGAGAAAATTATTTCACTTTGGAAGTGGCGCTCGGCAATCAGAGTGACGAGGTGGTAGTTTATGCGGCGGTGCCAAACAGGCACATATCGCTATTTGAAAAGCAGGTTTTAGCATATTACAGCGAAGCAAAAATTCGGGAAGTGACAGACGATTACAATGTCTTTACCGACCCAGGAGTTTCCTCTGGCGCGTACGCTTATCTTTCCGAGCGGCCAGTACTTCCCATTAAAACTTATGATGAGATAGATCACGATCCGATGAACACTATTTTGAATGTTTTTTCCAAACTGAAAAAGTCTGGTGAAGGGGCTTCCATTCAAATCTTGATCGCGCCGGCCGGAGAGAAATTTACGAAGGAATTCCATATGATATTAGATGATGTAAATTCTGGTAATTCTATCAAACACGCATCAGACAACTACTACAAGCTGCACAAGGCCTTTTTATCTGCTGGCAAAGAGATTTTATTTGGGGTCAAGAAAAAGGAAGAAGGCAAAGATAAGTATGTGGAAGGTAGACGCGCAGTGGATGAAGGAGGGGCAGAAAAGATTGGTAATAAATTGAAAAGTACCATTATGAAAGCGAATATCCGCGTCGTCGCTTCTGCTGACACAAAAGAGCGCTCCGATGCGATACTGCGGGAGATAGAGTCTTCTTTCAATCAATTTACAATGCCGGCTAGTAATTCATTTGTTTTTGAAAAGGCTTCTGGCTCTGCCCTGAAAGAACTTTTTAAAGATTTTTCATACCGTGTATTTTCGCCAGACAATACTCTTCCACTCAATTTAAAAGAGCTCTCATCCATATTTCACTTTCCAGTCGGTGTATCATCTATGCCTCAACTAAAAGAAGCTCGGGCTGGCATTGCCCCGGCGCCTATTGAAATGGGGACGGTGGGAATCTTGCTCGGGGTAAACAGCT
>JAHFNF010000044.1 GCA_023267515.1 Candidatus Nomurabacteria bacterium
ATCTACTATGTCCTTAAAATCTACTGGTTTCATCTCATATCTTACTGTTCCAGTCTGCAAGTTCGCGGCATTTAGCACCAAGTCAACAGTCTCTATGCCTTGATTGTCAGATTCCAATCCCTTTTCAGCCATATTTTTTAAAATTAGCGGAATTTCGCCAAAAGTCCCATCTAGCATTTCTGCAAAAATATACTTTGATCGGGTAAATGATCCCTTCACTTTATGAGTGACCAGGTGAACCAAGGATTCTCTTTGTCTTAGTAAGTTCCTCAGGCTTTCGTTTGCATCCTGCAATTCCTTATAGAGGTAGGCTTTATCAAGGGCGACGGCCACCACGTCTATCAAACTCTTTATTGATTCTTTTTCATCTTCACTCAAAGTGTCGTAATCTCGATTAAGGCCAATCATTAGAGAGCCTATCGTCGTACTTTCTGTCACAAGTGGATAAAGAAGTGTCGTTTGCCAATGACATTCTTCTTTTATTTTATTTATATTTTCATCCTCAATAAAACCGCCCCAAACATCAAGTAAATTATCAGTTGAATTTGAAATTTTAGCATAAACAGAGGCCTTAAAAAATGGATGTGAGGAAACCTGGGTGATATTAAAATCACTAAAATGGAGGCCTAGCTTATCAACAATGGCAGCTAGACGATCAGACTTTGAGAAATGAAGTGGGGTAAGATTATCTGTTTTTTGATCAAAAACATAAATGCCAACTGTTTCAATATCCAGTCCTGTACGAATCTCATCGCTCACTTTTTCCGCTAGAATCTTTGGATTAAGTGTGAGCAAGCTTATTTGGTAAAGCTTTCTTAAAAGAGAAAGATTTTTATTTAGAACAGCGAGTGTCAGGTTGTGCTCATATAGCGCTTCGGTAACTTTTTTTGTCTCCTCAGAATCTGCCATATTACTTCAAGCTCTCTGGTATTTGATCTGCAGGCATTTCGGCAATAAATCCAGCTACGGCATGTTTACATACTTCGCGAGAAGCTTTACCGAAAAGTCTTTCGTATTGCGCAACCAGAGCATTTATTACTATTTTCTTATCAGTTGAATCAATGCTGACAGCTCCTTGTTCGTGGACAGAAAGTGAGGGCACCTTAGCAGCTTCAATCCAGGCCAACGGCCCAATAACAAGCTCCTGTTCTTTTATCATCCTTATAGCTATTTGGTCAAAAATTTTTGTATCCATATAATCCTAGCTATTTTTAATCTTATAGAAAGTTGAACCTAATTTAACTAGGCTTAAAGCCATAATAAAGTAAGAAGTAAAATACATAAAATCATTTACTCCTCCAGCATACCAGGTGCCGGCACTCGCTTGAGATAGAAACGTAAACTCACAGGCATATTGGATAAATAAAGCGAATATAAACAAAAGTATCGGTTTTCTCATTATCCCCCCTAGGTAGTTTAAGGAAACAAGAAAAGCTAAAATAGCTATTGAAAGGTAGATGGCTTCACCAAATGGGTAACCGAAATCTAGAAATACTCTTAGTGGGCTAGACCAATCAAATTCGTAGCCTCTTAAAAAGAATAAGTAGGAAGAAATTAAAATAATGAGGGGAATAATTATTGCAATAAGTTTTCCTTTTAGCGATTTGAAAGAGAATTTAAATCCTACTGACTTTAACATGTAATATGCACCGACAATATAGGAAACAACACTGCCAAAAAATCCTATGTCCCCTAATGATGGATAAGGAATCTCAACGTTTTTTAGGACATTTAAATAGCTATCAAAACTTTGACCAAAAACCTGGAGCAAAAGCCCGAGAGCAAAAAATAAAACGGCTTTTCCAACTATACTCCTATACCCTCCCCATTTTCTGGAAACATAAAGACCAAACATACCTCCGAGAAGCGCTATAATTTGGTAAGAAGAGGCCCATATTTTTAAATCATATTGAGTTCCATCTAGATTAAAGTTTAAGAATAGATGTAAATAAAAAAACCACGCCGAAATTATTACGTATAGAGCAGATAGAATCTTGTATTTCATAGCACTAGTGTCCCCTGAGTTATTGTTATTTAACATAACCTAATTATAACATCTCTGATTCTTATTAGTAAACCAACTGTGGATAAATTCTAAAGATACCGAACTAAGTATTTTTTAAGGAACAAGGCAGGCCTAAAACGCATTTTTGCATATCTTAATTTTTCTACTCCTAGATCCTGCTCGTGGTTCATATAGTTAATGCCTAAATCAAGAAAGACTTTTGAGTTTTGTTTCATTAGGAACTGATAGATTCCATTGTACTTTACATCAGCTTTACCAAAGTGAGCTAAGGAATAATCTTTAGATATTTTCTCATTTATCATAAAACCTGTTAAAACACCGTCAATAAACAAAGAAAAACAAATTAAGGAGCTCAGGAATTCAGTGGGCGCTGCCATAACCTTTTTGAAGGCTATGAGTTCATTTTCCAAATCTTCTGCTGCAAGATAGTCTTCATCACTATCGTCACCTCCGTTTTTACTATTTACCCAAGACTCAACTAGATCTAAGATGAGTTTTTGATTATTTTTATCAGTTAAATTTAAGGTGAGTATTTCGTGCTTATGGTTGTTTTCAAAACGACGAACCTTATTTCTTTGCCGTTTATATTCTGAACCTTCATATAGAGCAATATTTTTATGGCTGAACACATAATCAAAATGATCTCTGTCTTCCTCTATTTTAAACCTTTTATTATCTATATTTTTTATCGAATCTTCCGGAACAAATCTAAGTAGTGGCTTCAGTCCTTCATCTTTTGAAAGTTCAAGTAAGGCCTTAGTTGTTTCACTGGCTTTATTATTTCCTAAAAATGAATAGAATGGTTCCCCGGTCAGGTAGTCGGTAAAGCGGACAACGAGATTTCCGTAGAGCTGCGAGATGAGCATCTCTCCCTTTATATCCCAGCTCCACATTGAGACAAAATTAAAATCCGAATACGGAGGGTATTGTCGGGTTATTTTTTCCACATCTTCCTTATCCGTTAGCTCTATTCCTTTGAATTTTGGAAATTCTGGAAGCACAGTTTTATTATACCATTTATTAATTAAAACCTAAATTTTTACCCCCTCTTTCTATAAATGAAATACATAATCACTGTATAGTTTAAAATAAAATATATGGCCCACGCAGATTCCACAAAGGACCAGTGCTGGATTGCAAGAATCACAAAAAGGCCAGAGAACCAACCAAGAGACCAGGCCAGCTTGTCCTCTTGTTCAGGATTTCTTGCCACATGTCTAAAGTTTGGCATAGAAGCAAATAGGTCAGAGAGGATGGTCAGTCCAAGAGCGATCAACGGATTACCTGTCACAATCCAAATCAAAATGCTCAATATTGCGCCTCCTACATAGACTTTATTCTTTTTATCCCAATGATTGTCGCCATATTTAATAGAAAGTATTGCCACTCCTAATTGTGAAACAAAGAGCCACCCAGGCAACAATAAAACAGGCCAAGGCGCACCACCTACCCAGGCACTAGTAGTAGCTACGAGAGCAAGTATCGCCCAGGTCCACCAAGAAGCGGCGGAGGGTTTTGTCTCACCCTTAAATATTGATTTTAGATAAGGCACAAACGCAATAAGGGAAATTATCGGCGCTGCAACTCCGAAAAATTGATAATAAGTCATTTTGTAATTATAACACCCTGTGATAATATCTCCATATGAGGAATACGAACAGTATAATTAACGAAAAAAACTTTACGAAGGCGGATGTAGTGCTGGTGTCCGCAGCATACGAAAAAACTGCTTCTTCCCGACTCGGCACCGTGAATGGACCGAAAGCTATTATTGATTGCCTTGATAAGAAACTAGAATTTTTTGATAGAAAATTTAAAAAGGAAACTAACAGTTTTGTAAAAATATCACATAAAAATCTAGGCAATTTAAACAAACTCTCACCAGAAGGTGCTTTAAGTAAAATACGCAATGCTTGTAAAACCTTGATAAATAAGGATAAATTTGTCTTTTTGCTCGGCGGTGAACACGCGGTATCCATCGGATATTTCCAGGCGTTATCAAAAAAATATAATTCAAAAGATGTGACAATACTGCAAATTGATGCGCATTGTGATTTGCGCGATTCCGATGCTGATTATAGTGATCATCCGTCAAACTTGGCGCACTCGGCAGTGATGCGCCGTGCTTCCGAGCTCGGCTTCCCTATTGTACAAGTTGGGATCCGCACTTACTCTAAGGAAGAATATGCATATTTCAGCAATCCTAAAAATAAAGTAAAAGTATACCAATGGGGTCACGGAAAAATCCCAACAACAGAAGAAATTATAAGAAATATAAAAACCAAATATCTCTACATCACGATAGATGTGGATGGTTTTGATTCGGCCCATATGCCCGGCACTGGCACACCGGTGCAAGGAGGCCTGGAATGGTGGTATGGAATTGACCTTATTGAAAAAGCAATTACAAAAAGGGTGTTAGTCGGCGCAGATATAGTTGAAGTTTCTCCGCAGAGGGATTCTGTACTTACAGAATACGGCGCTGCGCAGCTTATATATACTATAATCGCCAATAAATTTATTTAAAATACTCAGGAGTATTTATAGACATCCAATCCAGCAACTGCCTCATCACATATGAAGCTCCCACACTATTTGTTGATGGCCCGGCTTCCATTAGAATAGTAAAAGCATATTTCGGATCATTGTATGGGAAAAAACCCATTACCCAAGAGTTAACCTTATTTTTAGCAACACCGAGCTGCGCTGTACCAGTCTTTGCCGCCACCTGCACATAGGGGACATTAAGGGCTGTGGATGTACCAGAGCTTACCCCTTGCCTCATTCCCTCCCGCACCACAGAGAAAAAGTCCTTATTTAGGTCAATTACGGATGTTTGTTCAGCAGTTTTTACATCTCCTAATATAAAATGTGGCTGCGATAGTGTGCCACTATTTGCAATTGCACCCACCGCTCTTACCATTTGAATCGGTGTAACCTGGTACCCGTACTGACCGATAGCGGTATGATAGGTATCTCCAACCCGCCAGGCATCCCCTTTAAAATTCTGCGCCTTCCACGCCGGGCTCGGGATTACACCGGCGCTCTCGTCCGGCAAATCTACGCCAGTTTTTTCTCCTATTCCAAAAAGACGGGAGTATTTTTCAATATTACTGATGCCGATACCGCGTTGCCCCTCAAATCCTCCGCCAACTTCATAAAAATATACGTCGGATGATACTGCTAATGCCTGACGCATATCCACCCAGCCGTGCGCTTTCCAATCCTTAAAAACACTTTTTTGTTCAGGGAAATATGGATTTGGTATTGATATTGAACCAGTGGAAAGGATTTTTTTATAAGGGTCAATCACACCCTCTGCCAAGGCACCCAGGGCGACAAAGGGTTTGACAATTGAGCCAGGAGTATAAAGGCCTGACAGTGTGCGATCCATAAAAACTTTTCTTTTATCTTTTAGGTATCCATTGATAACATCCGCATTTTTTCCAAGTGAAAGAATTTCTGAGTCATATTCAGGAAAGCTGACACTCGCGATGATCTCTCCATTTCTCACATCCATTATCATACCG
>JAHFNF010000008.1 GCA_023267515.1 Candidatus Nomurabacteria bacterium
ATTGCCAAAGCCTCCTCGCCCGCCATGGAGCAACATAAACTTCTGCCCTTCTTCAAGAAGCGACCATTTTTCATCAGTTACAAGATTCGTGATAATAGAACCGACAGGTAAGTCTAAAACATAGTCATCACCATTTTTACCGTGCAAGCTTTTACTGCCGCCATCTTCACCTTTTTGTGCAGCAAAAGCTTTTTTGGCTTTATATTTTGAAAGTATTTGAATATCACGCACGGCACGGACAAAGAAATCTCCGCCTCGCCCGCCGTCACCCCCAGCCGGCCCGCCACGCGGGATAAATTTCTCTTGGCGCCAACGCACTACACCATTGCCCCCGTCTCCCGCTTTGGCTCTAATTTTTATTTCATCAATGAATGCCATATTAATTTTCTAGAGCCTTTTGAGCTAGCTTTATTGCACTTTCATACGATTTTACCGAAATCAAAAAGCCATTTCTATGACAAAATATCACATCAGAAACTTCTGTTACTTCTGCTAGCTTTTCAACTTGATAAATACCCCGCCAAGATTCTGGAAATAATTTTCTGCTTTCCATAGTTTCTGGGGATTTTCTGATTGCCTCAATTTTCCAATTTTGGCTGTGATTACTTTGAAATACTACATAAATAGGCTCAGGAAGTTCCGAGAGTGTTGTCTGATATAGGTATCTAGGAAATTCATTTGGCAATTCTATGATTTTTTTATCAGCTGATTTTTTATAGGCATCTCTAATTAAACTTTTACCGACACTGTCTGCCTTTGCTACTTCAATTTCGCGCTTTAATACTCGTGATGCGTTTTTCACCTCTTGGAGAAATATATCATCAATTTTTGATTCGTCTTCTTGCCAGGTAGGTGAAAAAATAAGAAAAGGCTGTTCGCCACCATACGACGTAATGCCCTCTATCTTTGGCGCAACAACATCAATGCCGTTATCAATTGCATCAATTGGGCAGGCAATTTTTTTGTCTATTAGCTCCCAGGAGTCTTTATCATTTAAACACAGCTCCATACCAAAGTTTTTCCAAACCAAACCAAAAGCGGCATACTCTATACCATTCTCTCTTTTTCCTGCCCCGCCTTTTTGATGATGATCAAAGCGATTTGTGGCTGGATCATACACCCCACCAACATCAAATACGTAATCGCCGTTTTTTATTATTTCTTCATCCCGTGTCCGTATAATTTCAAAACTCTCGCCATTTTTTTCTAATAAAATTGAAAGCGTAGCGGCTGCAAAAACGTCATCTGCATGAAATGAGCCATTGTGCGTTATTAATTTTTTAGTGTGCGTTGTCATTATTGTTTCCATTACCATTGCTATAAAACTCTTCTGTGACTTCGTAAAGCCAAGCGACCAGCTTATCAAAAGCAAAGAAAGCTATCAAGAGGAGCAGAACGATGAGGGAAAATCTTGTAATTTCCCGGCTAATATGAAGAGCGGTGTAGCTGAAAAAATACCCAAGTGAAAGAAGACCAGAGGCCCACAGAGCAGTAGATATTATTTCAGCTCTTAAATATATTTTTAATGATATTTCTTCGTATCCGGAAAAAAGCATAACTAGGTAGTTTGTGCCGATAATAAACTTGGAAATAAAGATAGACCAAAAGGGTCTTTGTTTAAAGTGTGGCATAAGACGAGCCATTTTTTTTGAAAGGTATTTTAAAAATTTATGTGTGCTCCATTTTTTATTAATCATTCGGCCAAGATAGTAAAAAGAGAATGTCTTAAAGAATCCGCCTACCACGATGAAAACTACTGTTGAAACCAAGCTTAGGGCTCCAAGATGAATCAAAATACCCGAACAAATAAGCACAAACTCTCCCTCAAATACCAGACCAAGAAAAATTACGACATAGGCCAGAAATTGATGATCTTCCACTAAATTTTTTAGGAGCTGAACTGTATGCATATAAGTAGATTGTTAGAACAAAGCATCCACGACTTCTTTGACAATTGCCCCGTCTGCTTTGCCTTTTAGATCTTTCATCACTGCCGACATTAGCATTCCTTTTTTTACTACGTCACTAATGCCGAGTTCGGACTGCTTTGCTTTTACGACTTTTTCTACTTCATTTTTATCCATCATTTTCGGCAAATAAGTTTCAAGTATTTTTAGCTGGGCTTCCTCTTCGGCCACTAAATCCATCCTATTCCCCTTTTTGAATTGCTCAACAGAATCCTTGCGCTGTTTGGACATACGAGTAATGACGGCAACTGCCTCTTCATCAGTAAGCATTTCCTGGGGTTTCTTGCCCTTTGCCACGAGCTCGTTCATAAAAGCGGCCACCATACCGCGCATCGTTTCTAGACGGACAGTGTCTTTTGCCATCATTGCCTCTTTTATATTGTTTTTTATTTGCTCGTGCAACATAGTAATATTATAGCAAAAATATGTTAAAATTACCACATATGAAAACAATATTTTTTGACACAGAAACGACTGGAAACACAGAAAAAGATTTTCTTTGCCAGATTGCCTACAAGGCAGGAAATGAAAGTTTCACAGAAATGTATAAGCCACCGATGAAAATTCCACCGGAAGCTTCTGCGGTGCATCATATTTCAAACAGAATGATAGAGGACAAGCCATCCTTTGCTGAAAGCGGAGATTTAACAAAAATTAAAAAACTTTTTGAGGATACTGATTCGGTCGTAGTCGCCCACAACGCCCCTTTTGACCTGATGATGATAAAAAAAGAAAGCATAGTGCCAAAACAATTCATCTGCACTTTACGACTAGCCAGATATTTAGACCCAGATGAAAAAATTGAAAGATACAACCTGCAATACTTGCGCTATTTGCTTGATTTGGATGATACTGCCCAAGCGCATGATGCTATGGGAGACGTAGTAGTGTTGGAAAAACTGTTTGAGCGCTTGAAGAAAAAAGTAATGGAGGAAGAAAATTTAGGTGAAGCCGAAGCAATTGAAAAAATGATAGAAATATCCTCACACCCTTCCCTCTTAAAATCATTTAAATTTGGCAAGCACAACGGCAAGCAAATTGAAGAAGTCGCCCGGATTGACCGCGGATATTTAGAATGGCTGCTATCACAGAAGCTTGATGGAGATGAAATAGATGAGGATTGGATTTACACTCTGCGACATTACCTGGGAAAATAAAAATGTCCCCATTAAAGCCTTTTGGCCCTAATGGGGACGGTGTTGAAAACTGCTACTCTTTGTTTTGGTAGGGAGCGATTCGCTCAGAGATGAAAGCTGCCACATTGCTGTTTATATCGTAGATAGTACTACAAAACAAACCTGGCATACAATCCCAATCTGATGACACCTCCAATGAGTGAAATTTCTGCTCATTATGCACTATTTCGTATTGCATAACGGCATACTGTTTCAGAAGCACGCTTCCTTGGAGCTCTTCAATGAAATCAATCTGCCCGATAATGTTGTCAAAGGCATAATTGATTAGAGCAACCCGAAGGACTGTATTCGGAGTTCCTGTATTGACCGGGGCCAGCAACGCTTCAAGGTCAACTTTACCAAATCCGAGGGTGAGCATCTGGTCAAACTTTTGACGCCAGTTGATTTCTACAGCCCTGATGCCATAACGGTCAAAACGCGAGTGCGCACTGAGACCGGCTTGTTTTGTTTCAACAATACCTAAGGAGATCATCCTTGGCTGAAATTTCGCGAGATTTGCCTTCAAGGTATTCTCGATTGTTTTAAAAAAGATTGTGTCTGTCATAGGATTTAAATTTTAAGGTTAGTGTTTAAAAGTTGGTTATTTTAGGGCCCAAGCATTTGGGCACAAAAATAACCAACCAAACCTAACTAACATATTTGAAGTATTATATCACATTTAATGTGTTTAAGTCAAGCACTATTTTATTCTTATAAATCTTGCTAAAATGTAGATATGGAAAATCTGGGTTTTATTGTGGTGATAATTTTGGTAGCGGTTATATTTTTTTTGATTTTTCGGCTAAACAAAAAAACGTCAGCGGGAGGCAATGATCAGTCTTTTTCTCTACTTCAGCAACAAATGTCCGACTTGGCAAAAGTGCTTGATTCAAAACTCACCGAATCCCGCCGAGATATGCAAGACGCCGTCCGCAACCAGTTTTCTGATTCACAAAAACTAATCAAAGATATAAACGAACAGGTCAGTAAAAGCCTGATAGATGTAGCTCGCGAGCAAACAAAGACAAACGAAGCTACAAGTAGATTTATGACTATTGCGGAAAAACTTGGCGATCTGGAAAAAACTTTGAAGCATCAAAAACAACGTGGAAATTGGGGCGAGGCCTCACTTGAACTAATCCTTTCAAATACCTTGGCTCCTGGACAGTATAAGATGCAATATGAATTTAGGAACAAGGAAACGGTGGACGCTGTGATAATTACAAAAGAAGGCATAATTCCAATTGATGCAAAATTCTCATTGGACAATTATGACCGTGTCGTGCACGCAATGGACGAAAAGCAACGCGAAGAATTGGAAAAAGAATTCAAGAATGATTTGAAAAAACGTATTGATGAAACAGCGAAATATGTCCGGCCTGACGAAGGCACGCTCCCTTTCGCCTTTATGTATATTCCGGCGGAAGCGATTTATTATGACCTACTTGTAAACGAAGTCGGCTCTATTAAAGTAAATACAAGAAACCTGATTGACTACGCTTATAATGAAAAAAAGGTCATCGTTATTTCTCCGACGACTTTTATGGCCTATCTGCAATCGGTACTATACGGCTTCAAAGCTTTTAAGATTGAGGAATCTGCCAAGGAAATAATTAAAAAAGTGGATGACCTGGGTAGACACTTGAATGCTTACTCGGAATACCACACCAAGCTCGGCAACGCAATCGGCACAGTTTCCAATCACTATATTGCCTCCAATAAAGAACTTAAAAAAATAGATAAGGATGTTTTGCGCATCTCTGGCTCTTCTCCGGAACTTGCCACGCTTGAATTAGATAAACCTAAATTTGAAGAGTAGTTTTGCTTTTTTACGAAAAATGCTATATTTTTCAATGCAGGACTAGTAGTAATAGGTCATGGCCTCATCGTCTAACGGTTAGGACAGCGGGTTCTCAATCCGCTAATCGGAGTTCGATTCTCCGTGAGGTCACAGTGTGCTATAATTAAACCATTATGAAATACTTAATACTTTTAGCAATTTTAGTTTTGGGTTGGTGTCCTTGGTTTAAAGCAGACGAAGCAATGCAAATAGTAGATACTCGCATCGCGGAGTTACAAGTTCAGCATGCTGATTTATGCGCGATGAATGTTTTCAAAGACACAATAAAAAAAGTGCCTTTCGGATACACTGAAGAAGTATCTTATGATTGCCGAGTTACCGACTCTATATATGGAGTACCAGAATCACACAACATAGTCTTTATTACCTTTTTTAAAGGACTAGTCGGTATGCCAGAAAAAACTATCTCTAATACAGTTTTTCACTAATCCTTCCTTAGCCACTCCTTATCCTGTCGGACTAAGAGCTCCCCTTTTTTTCCCTTATCTTCTAGGATTGATTCTACTGCTCTTTCCAATCGTACGCCTTGTGAACCCTTTATTAATAACAAATCCCCATTTTTCACAAAGTCTTTAAGAAAATCTCCTGTCTCTCTGGAATTTGAAAATGAAAAAATCTTATCAGCCGGCAAACCTGCCCGCAAGGCACCTTCTTTAAAGAACTGAGCTCGGGGACCGCAAGTGATTAAAATATCTGCGATTTTTTCTACGAGCTCTCCTATTTTTTTATGGGTCTCTTCTGTATGCCGGCCAAGTTCCAGCATATCACCTAGGACAGCCACCTTTCTACCTTTTCTAGATTTTATTTCTCCGAGAGTATTTAAAGCTGCTTCGCAAGCAAAAGGAGAAGAATTATAGGTATCGTCTATAATGACAGAATTTTTAATACCGTGCAGTAAACGCATACGCCCAGGGGGGAAATCGTAGCTTCTTAGCGCGCTCACTGCGGTAATCATATTTAATTTTTCGCTATGGGCTAGGGCTAAGGCTGCAAGCGCAGCATAAATATGGTTTTTCCCAAACACATCTTCAATAGACACAGGTAAACTGTTGCCTTCTGTATCTACGCGGAAAATTATACCTTTTGGCTCACTGTCCTCACTATAAAAAATTTGCTCTCCTGAGCCTGCCACGTCTGCCCCCCCCTGAAAACCAAAAGTGACAGAACGCCTTTTTGACTTTTGGAGCAAATCACGGAGCACTTCATCATCTGTATTTAAAATTAGAGTACCTTCCTTTTTTAAGGTATTTATAAGGATACTTTTCTCCGCCACCAGATGTTCTCGCGAATTAAAAAATTCAATATGCGCCGGAGTATGGCCTATCATTGTCATTATCACCGCGTCTGTCCGTAGCCACGAAGCAGTGCGCTTCATATCCCCCGGTTTACCCACCCCAACCTCCAATACAAGGAAACTCGGATACTTGTGCGGCCAAAGAAAGAGCCAGAGACCCTTAAAAATGTTCTTGATCCATACATACGGATCAGTCCACCCATTGGGAACCCCTAAAATAGTTAGCGGCAACCCAATTTCACTGTTGTAACTTTTTTCACTTTTACGAACAAAGTAAAATTTAGAGAGCATAGCGTAGGCCGCGTCCTTCGTAGAGGTTTTACCCACTGTACCGGTAATAGCCACGATCCTTGGCTTATATTTCCAAAGCACTAGGCGTGATTCTAGTTTTAAAATTAGTGCTACTATTGATTTAAAATTTTCTTTCATATTTATCTATCTGGTTGAACTTCGTAGTAATTTAATAAGAATTTGGTAATGTCCAAAAACGGGTCGGCCCAGGTCTGCGAGGCATATGGCACACCCTTTGGGTTTATTGCATAAAGAAAAACAATAAACCTTGGATCGTACGCTGGAAAATAGCCGAAAAAGGAATGCGTATGCCTATCATCATAATATCCTCCGCCGCCTGGCTTGGCAACTTGCGCTGTTCCAGTTTTTACTGCCACAGAATAATGAGGTAGCTTTGCGAGACCTCCCTTGAGCGATTTATCCATCACCGTCACAAGCATTCTAGTAATTTCCTCGGAGGTTTTTTCTGAAATTTTCACGCGGGTTGTAGGGTAAGATAAATCTTTTTTTAGCCCGTCGTTATATTTTATCTCCTTCACGATATGGGGCACAACCAAATTGCCTCCGTTGCCGAGTGATGCAAGGGCACGAGTTATCTCAAGAGGCGTGAGCGCTATTCCTTGTCCAAAAGCTGCATTCGCATACTCAATTTCTCGGGTATTTTTTAGGTTGGAGGTGAGCCCACTTATTAAACCACTCGTTTCATTTGGTAGATCAATCCCTGTCTTTTCATTAATACCATAGGAGAGCATATAATCATACATACTTTGCTTTCCTAGTTTGTGAAAAACAAACACCATACCGGTATTGAGAGACTGATTTAAAACCTCTTGCATAGTAGTGCCAGGTCCACGGCCTTTTTTATCAAAATTATTTATTTGCTTATTGCCATCCACTATCACATATCCCTTATCTTCATAGGTAGTATTGGCGGTGAGCACTCCTTTATCCAAGGCACTGGCCATAACCAAGGGCTTTACAATGGACCCAAATTCAAAAACATTCTCAGCCAAAGGGTTGGTAAATACATTAATATTTTTTACCAGAGAATACTCATTTGGGTTGAAGGAGGGTTTTGCATCAAGGGCATATATAGAGCCATCCTGTGGATTCATAATTATTCCACCTATAGAATCAGTATTATATTTTGTAGCAACCTCACTAAGTTTTTGACTTAAAAAGTCTTGAACCTCAGGCTCAATGGTCGTAACAATATCTCCTGAACGAGCTTCATCTTCACTTGATAAGTTTGCCCGAATATTGGAGAACACCTCCGCAAAGAAGTTTACATACGGAGTGTCTCCTCCTTTTGCTAGAATATTGTTGTACTGTCTCTCCAATCCGTATCTGCCTGAGAGTTCATTTCCCTGAAATCCCACAAAACCAAGGGTATGCGCAGCCATAGATCCCCCAGGATAAAAACGCCATTTTTGTTTGTAGATGTGAACGCCCGGTACTTTGAGAGCGATGACCTTATCGGCAGTTTCCTTAGTCATCCTATTGGCAATCTCTTCATAGGGATCGTTACTTTTTGATGCCTTTAAAAGAAAAGAGTCGTGGTCAAAGTCTAGGATTGTAGCAAGAGATTCATATGCCTTTTCTGGATCAATTATTTCTCTAGGGGAAATAGCTATTTTAAACCCCGATGCTTGAGTAGCTCCTGAAACTTGCACCCCGTCGCGACGGGTAAAGAAAATATTACCTCGCTCAAAAATATCTGATGAAGGTGTAAAATACTGCCTATCTGCCCGATCTGCATAAGATGCGCTACGCACTACCTGCACTATAAAAAGCTTGCCTACTAATATAACCGCAAAAAAAACTATAAAAAAAGACAGTACTTTTATTCTGCTCAGAAAACTATAAGTCATTTTGCCGAAGTGGGAGACTACCAAAAGCATCCCGAGTGGTGAATTCTTTTTCTGAAGTTTCCTTAAACCCCATAGAATAGGCAAGATTTAAATCAATATTTTTTGAAAGAGAAAGATACTGCAATTCAAGAGAATTTACGTTGTTGCTTAAAATTCTTGTTTCCGATTCAATGCTTTTGCGCGCCAATATATTCCAAACCATATTTGAAAGCAATAACAAATAACAAAGGATTAGAAAAGCGCTGCAAAATAGCATAACATTAAAAACTCTGCGTCTCAGATCGCTGTTGTTGATGACTACTGCTCTCTTTTTTGGATAAATATTGAATTTTATTGTTTCGGTTGTCATTTTCTTATATTTTTTCCATAAGCCTTAGCTTTGCACTACGACTTCTTGGATTTTCTTTCAACTCTTGGCTTCCTGTAATAATCGGCTTTTTGTTTATTAAAATTACTTCTTTGTTTTTTGACTTATCTTTGAAAAATTTTTTAACTATTCTATCTTCTAAACTATGAAAGCTAATCACTGCCATTCGCCTATCTTTTTTTAAAAAATTATACCCGTTCGCCAATCCACTTTCTAAGCCTCTCAACTCATCATTTACTGCAATGCGGAGAGCTTGGAACGTCCTCGTGGCATAGTGTAGTCTTCCCCTTCTATAAACCCTTGGCACTGAACCCTCAATGATTTTTACCAATTCCCCCGTCGTCTCAATTGGTTTTATCTTTCTCTTCTCAACTATCCCCTTTGCAATGCGTCTGGAAAATCTTTCTTCGCCGTAACCATAAATGATATCTGCTAAGCTTTCCTCGCTCCAACCGTTTACAATGTCCTTTGCGGTCAGGTCTTCTTCGGTCGGATTATCTTTCATTGTCATTAGAAGTGGTTCGTTGTTCTGGAATGAGAACCCACGACCGGCATTTTCTAATTGATCAGAAGACAACCCTAAATCTAAAATAATTCCGTCCACTTCACCCACCCCCTCTTTATTTAAAATCTCTTCTAAATCTTTAAAGTCAGCATTATGAAAATTAATTTGGCAATTAAGATTTGTAAACTTACTCATTGCTCTCTCCCAAGCAGTCTTATCTTTATCAATAGCGATGATTCTAGCTCCAGGGAATCTTTTACAAATCTCAAGGCTATGTCCGCCTCCACCAAATGTACCGTCTATAACTGTGGGCTTCACAGGCAAATTTAGACCATCTATTGTTTCATTTAAAAGAACACTCTTATGCACGCTTATCATTTCCTTTCTCCACCCAATTTCTCTGCTAAAACTTCCGCAGACTTCTCGGCATTCTCTTTATATTTTGCCCAAGTCTTATCGTTCCAGATTTCCATCCTGTCCCCCACTCCAATCAATGCTGCTTTGTCCTTGAGCCCAATTCTATCTTTTAAAAACTCTGGTATTAAAATGCGTCCGATAGAATCCACCTCCGCATCCGAGGCACGGCCGAGCATAAAACGATTGAAGCTTCTCACATCCGCTTTTAAAAAAGAAAGCTCGTTTCCGCCGCCAGTCAGATATTTGGAAACTTTATCCCACTCTTTCATTGTGAAAATGAACAAGCATTGATCGGGGGCGGGGGCGACGACTACACGTTTGCCTAATTCTTTTCTAAACTTTGCCGGCAAAGAAATTCGGTTCTTGATATCAATTGTGTGAATGTATTCGCCAATTAGCATAAAATTTAGATTTCCCACCTTTTCCCACTTGGTATACATTATAAACCACTTCTTCCCACCTCTCCTAATGCCACCTGTGGATAACTCTAACAACAAAAAAAGCCCTCTCGGGCTTTGTAATTTAAGCTTTATTTACTATTATTCAGAGTACTTCGGCTTCATTAGCGGAAAGATCTGCGTTTCGCGAATGGGTTTATCCGCAAGCATAGCGAAAAGCATTTCGCCAAAGCCGAATCCACAAGTGGGTGGCATACCGTGCTCCAACATTTCCACAAATTCTAAATCAGGCATCATTGCTTCCTTATCCCCGGCTTTAAGTAGTTCTTGCTGGGCTTCAAATCTTTTCGCTTGATCTACCGGATCATTGAGCTCTGAAAATCCATTGCCTACTTCCGAACCAGCGATAATTATTTGGAATCTTTCTGTGAGTTCCGCATTATCCGGCATAGACTTGGAAAGCGGAGAAATAATTTTGGGATGCCCAGTCAAAAACACCGGCCCGGAAATTTGTTTTCGGCAGTGTTTCCAAAGCGCATCTATTAGGCGTTCAAGGGTACTCCCATCATAAACGACATTGAGTTTTTCAAGAGTTTTTTTTACATCTTCAAAAGAAGTACTCAGCACATCAATACCTGTTTCTTTTTTCACTGTCGCTCGGTAATCAATTCTCTTCCACTTGCCAGCAAAATCAAATTTATGCCCGCGGCTCTCAAATTCCATTTTGCCAAAAACATCCTGGGCGATTTTTTTATAAAGTTCCTCTACTAAATCCATCCCGTCATTATAATTCGCATAAGCCCAGTAAAACTCCAAATTTGTAAATTCCTGCAGGTGGTTTGCATCTGTACCTTCATTCCTATATGCCCGTCCTATTTCAAAAGTTTTTGGAAATCCTGCGGCCATTAAGCGCTTCTGCCAAAGCTCACCAATTGAAATGCGTAAATATAATGGAAGCTTGAAATCTTCATTGTAAGTTTTGAAAGGAGTCGCCTCTGCCCCACCAGTCGTCACTTCCAGACTCGGAGTCTCCACTTCTAAAAATCCTTTATCTTTCATAAAGGTCCTCGCTGTGTCCCAAAACTTTGTTTTCTTTAATAGTAAGTCACGAGATTCGGGGCTCATTAAAATATCTAAATACCTCTTTCGAAAACGCTCTTCAATGTCCTGCAACCCATGCCACTTTTCTGGCAGTGGCATCAAAGTCTTGGTAAGCATCCGCCAATCTTTCGCTTCTATTGTATTTTCACCTCTTTTTGTAGTAAAAAAAATACCTTGCACCTCTACGAAATCCCCGACATCTGTTGTGGTATTAAATAAATCAAATTTTTCACTTCCAATAGAATCTTTTTTCAGTAATGCTTGGAAGTTTCCTGTGCCATCGTAAAGGGTGATAAAAATAATTGCTCCCTGACCGCGGATAGACATAATGCGTCCAGCGATCCACTTTGCCTCACCAGACTTTTCTAAGGACAAAAAGGTGTTTATCGCATCACTAATAGAGAGCTCTCTCTTAGAGTCCGCAGGATAAGGAACAATCCCCTTCTCTTTTAAGAGTTCAAGTTTTTTTATTCTAGCATTTTTTATTTCGTCTATTGCAGACATTTTATCTCACCCCAATGGTGGTTAAGATACCTCAATAATTTTATAAATAACTTCACCGTTTGGGGTCTTAAAGGAAACAACGTCATTTTTCTTTTTGCCATAAAGAGCTTCTCCAAAAGGAGAGTGGTTTGAAATTTTACCCAGGGCTGAATCTGCCTCTTCTGAGCCAACTATTTGATAGTTTTTGATATCCTTACTTCCCTCTTTTTTCACTGTAATGTTGGAGCCTACTTGGATAGTATCGCTTTGGTTCTTAGAAACAATCTCAGAAGACCTTAAAATATGCTCAATTTTTGTAATTCTCTCTTCAAGCTTACCCTGCTCCTCGCGTGCTTGATGATATTCAGCGTTTTCTGACAAATCTCCCAAGGACTTGGCAAATTCTAATGCCTCTATTACTTCTTTTCTTTTAGGCCCTTTAAGCTCTGAGAGCTCCGCTTCTAATTTCTTTTTCTTTTCTTCTGTAATGTAATCTCCGCCTTTTTGCATCTTGTTATTGTATATTTTTTAGGCCAAAAAGTCAAAAAATATTTATATAATAACGCCTCCACCCAAAACAAGGCTACCGTCGTAAATGACAGCGGACTGACCCGGAGCGGCTAGAATTGGCCTGTCTAAAACCAGCTCAGCTCTATTTGATTTCAATATTTTAATCTTGCAAGATGGAAATTCTCCGTGATAACGGATTTGCGCTTGGTATTCTTTATTTTCTGTTGGAATTTCTGAAGTCCAGTTGGTGTTTTTTAACACTAAACAAAAATCTTGTTTTGGAGAGTCTTGCGCAGTGCGACTGGCGCGAGCAGAGAAATTTCCTAGCAAGGAAATATTCGTGCTCCCCAAGGCAAGGTTTTTGTGTTGAGAAACAATTAATATATTCTTTTTTATATCTTTGCCGACAACATAATACGGTTTATCGATAGGGCTTTTTTTTGTAATGGTAAAACCGTGCCGCTCGCCTAGGGTAAAAAATACAACTCCATCGTGGAATCCAATTTTCTCTCCTTTCTCATTTTGCACTACTCCTTTTTTAGATTTAATGTAGTGCTTTAAAAATTCTTTAAGATCTACTGCCCCGAGAAAACATATACCCTGACTGTCTTTCTTCTCTGCCACTGGCAGTTTAAATTTCCTAGCCAACACTCGCACCTCACTTTTCTTCAAATGTCCCACAGGAAATAAAATTTTAGAAAGTTCTTTTTGTGTTAACGTCCAAAGGAAATAACTTTGATCTTTAGATAGATCAACGCCTTTCAAAAGCAAAGTCTGTGAAGGAGAATTTTTGACGTGTCGGAGCCCCCGCAGAGAGGGTAAAGCGGAGAAAATTCCCTTCTCAGACTTTGTAATTGCATAATGCCCTGTCGCCACATAATCTGCTCCCATAGAAATAGATTTTTTGAAAAAGGCGCCAAATTTTACTTCCCTATTGCACATCACATCCGGGTTCGGCGTCCTGCCCGCTTTGTATTCAGCAATCATATAATCTGCCACATGCTTCTTATATTCTTTTTCAAGGTCAAAGGTGAGAAATGGAATATCTAAATGTGCGGCCACACGCATAGCATCCAGCCGTTCTGCCTCTTCATTGCACTCCAAAAAATCCGGATGCCAAGTCTTCATAAAGACCCCTACCACCTCATATCCTTGCTGTTTGAGCAACGCAGCCGATACCGAGCTATCCACCCCGCCGGACATACCCACAAATACTATCTTTTTCTTCATTAAATTGAGCTTACAAACTCATCAGCTTTTTGTAAAGCTCGAAGGTGGCGCGAGAGTCTGAGAGAGCAGTATGAGCGTTTTTGTTTTCTATCCCAAAATGCTCGCAGAGATT
Organism: Candidatus Nomurabacteria bacterium; assembly: GCA_023267515.1. Lineage (GTDB taxonomy): Bacteria > Patescibacteriota > Minisyncoccia > Phycocordibacterales > UBA9973 > UBA9973. Next base: position 13,583 of record JAHFNF010000008.1, read on the forward strand.
GCGAAGAGAAAAGCGATCAATATCCTTATCAGTATGAAGTTTGGCAAAGGCGATAGAAATAGTGTCTAACTTGTGATAATGCATTTTATTTGGAATACCGGTAATGTGAAATGCCTTATCAATAAATAAATAATCAAAGGCGACATTATGGCCGACCATTATCATATCTACGGTCTTTTCCGCAAAAATCTTCATCGCCTCCATAAGATTATAGCCAAACACCCAGTCCGCCTCGTTATACCCATTCACGCGCAGTGCAACTTTATCAGCATTTTCAATTTTTTCAGGTTTAATTTTTAATTCAAACTCTTCTATCGTTTCAAATGAGGGTTTATCCCCGCTCCAATCTTGCGAAACCAAAACACAGCCGATAGAGATAATCTCGTGGCGGTCTGGGTCAAGGCCGGTGGATTCAATGTCCACAAAAGCTAAATTTTGTTTTTTCATTTGGGCCATTCTATTTCAAATACTTCGCAATATTTATTTTATGCTCAGCAAAAGTTTTTGCATAGTGAATTGTACCACTCTTGTCGTGAATATAATAAAGATAAGATGAACTAACCGGGTGAATGGCTGCTTTTATCGCTTCCAGTCCTGGATTACAAATGGGACTTTTGGGCAACCCTTTATTTTTATAAGTCTCCGGCGCAGCGTCAGCCTGCAATGGCATTCCTTTCGCAATCCTATTCCATAATATTCCTGAGATTGTGTTCCGGTCCGCATCGCCTTTCGCTTCACGTTCAATGATTGAAGCCATCACGATAATATCGCTCTCTGATTTTCCTGATATTAAAATGTCACTCTCCAAGCTTTTTATTTTTTTTGAAAAATTTTCAGACATTGCTTTTATGACTTGATCCGCATCGGTTGCTGGAAATAAAAAATAGGTATCTGGAAAAAGGTACCCCTCTTTATTGATTGTTTTCTGCGCAAAATCCTCTGCGTTAAAATTATGAAGCAATGGTGTCGCCACTTTGGCTATCTCATCTAAGTCATACCCTTCGGGAATAGTGAATTTTACTAGATCCATACCATACTCCCCAGTGGTTATTCTAAAAGCTAATTCAAAAACCGAAATCTTACTTTTAAAAAGATAATCACCTGGCACCATATGGTGTTCTCCACCATAAAGAATGGCAAAAGTTTCAAAGGCGACCCTAGAACGAATTATTTTTGAGTCTTTTAAACCTTTGGAGATAGACCGTAAACTTGAACCTTTTTGAATACTTATGACCTCTCCAGAGGGAAATTCACGCGGTGGTGATAAAAAAAAGTACGCTACACCAAATATTAAAAATAAAATAACCGGAATTATAAAACTACGACTCAAAAAAATAGGCATAGATTATGTAGGTAAATTGGTAGGAGGAGAAGCTTCCTTGGATTCTACCCGTTCCAAACCTGGAACTTTTAGTATCTGACCTGGGAAGTGCCAAATAGTAGCTAGTTCCTCAGTGTTTAAAATAAAGGTGTCGTGATGGGAAAAATTGGGAAAAAATAATGGTGAGATTGGCCAAGGTAAAAAGTATGGTTGATGGGAAAATATATGATGTCTCATTGGCACATGAAAAAAAGCCCGTTCCCTGTACTCGTGGAGCATCCTGTTTCTTAAGGTATCAACCTTTTTTTCCGACATTAAGGCAGTGGCCCATGGATAAGCATCCATTTGAGTGCCATTAAAACGCACGAACTGATTTGAATTGGGCATAGCATATTGACGAAAGATCAGGCGGCTATCACGACGTCTATTCTGGCTAAAAATTTCTCTTTTGGCCACGTAGCAAAGCCTGATGCCTGTCTCAAAACCAAGCTTGGTAGTTTTTAGAGTCATCGCCTCCAATACAGGCTTCAGCCAATCAGGCGCGCGAACTTCATGGGAAAAACCTCCTGTATCTTTTCTCTGACCAACCTTGGTGTAAGGTTCAGATATTTTTTCCATATCTTTTTGTGATTCTGTTACCCAATCATGGTGCCCAAACCAAGTACCATGAGTATGAAATTTTTTCTCGTGATCCGCGCGTATGACTATCTGCAACCAAAACTGTTCTCCTTTGCCAATGGAACTGAAAAACTCTATCACAGGAGAGAGCGGGTCAATCTTGTATTCCTCTTTTGGATCATCGTCTAACCCAAATTCCACATAAGTTTTTATCGGAAATGCTTCTGGCCTATCCAATTTAAATTCAGCGCCCCATAGATTCCAGTCGCTTCCTTTTTTAATTTCCGGCACTGCCAAAGTATAGTCTTCCACTTCTTTCACTTGCGCCTGCGGGTACTGAGCGTACATCTGGGTTTCTATCAGACTTTTCAAACGCGAAGGGCAACGAACATAGAAATGCACTTGCCCATCAATAGAAACAATTTCAAGCGAATACCAAAACCACACCGCTCCTTGCCAATATTCTTCCATCCCCCCTTTACTGCTCTTGTGGTAAAGAGCGTTTGTAAAAAATAGCTCCATCGCTTTTGGAGACCGAAGCACATCTCTTGGCGGCACGACTTCAAGAATGACCCAAGTAATGCCAGAGATAAAATTCTGCTGAATGTAATGCACCCAAAAAGTCCAAGCGACATAGAATAAAAGCGCCGTCCCGACGAGAGGTAAAAGTCCTAAAATAAAATGACCAATAGCTCCTAATATCGAATTAATCATTCCTTATATTGTAATATAAAAAACTACAAAATAAAAGACTAGTGCGAAGTGGAGAAATAGCCTAAAAGCACCGCCACTATTAGAAGGCCTATAATGATAACGAGAATATGAATTATTCCTCTATTTGTTTTCATACAGCCCGTTTTTATTCTTCTTGAAATACTTCGGGTTCTGTAAATTTACTAGGATTGTGTTCTTTTTGAAATACCTTTCCTTCATCACACGCTCTACTACCTCTTCCTTTGGAAGTGGTCCATCTTTTTTCAAGATATCCCGAATAACTTCGCGAGCAATACCGGTCTTGTATCCCCATTCTGCGAGGGCGTACATTCCACGACCGACTAACACAAAGCGGGTGTCTTTAATGAGCTCGTTGTGACAAGTGGCATAGTGGGTCTTTTTATGAAATGTGCGGGTAATAGCATCTGCCACTTCGCGGAAATGCATTGGGCTTCCATGCTTCCTCATAACTAAAAAAGCATAATCTTTTACTCCACGCGTACGTACATTTGGACTGGAAGCTTTGCCCCATTCGCCGAGAGGATTCTTGCCGATTTTTTTTGATAGAGAAAGCCAGCGACGAGCGACTTCCTCATTTCTATATTCCTCAGAAACATCCTTTA
>JAHFNF010000071.1 GCA_023267515.1 Candidatus Nomurabacteria bacterium
GGTTTATAAAAACCATATCTTTCGGAGTTTTTTCTCCTTTTGGCAGTGGTTCACCTCGCTTGAAATAAGGGCTAAATATTTTTCCCGACACTACAAAGATTCGCATAGATATTCCAATCTGCGGCGCGGCAATAGCCACACCATCATTCTGGCTTTGGAGGGCAACCGCCATATCTTTCAGTATTTTTTTTATTTTAGGTTTCCCGATATCTTCTTTTGGCACCTCCTTGGCAATCTCGCGCAGGACACCATTTTCTTTTTGCACTATTTTTAGCATTGCACTTTTAAATGCGATATTTATTATAGATCCTTCAAATATTCCAAAAGTTTTTTTAGTTTTACAGTTTCTTGTGACCGGTTGCTCATATTGCGCACTATGACCGCGTCTTCAAGGGCTTCCTTTTGGCCGAATATTAATGCATAGGGTACTTGTAGTTTTTCCGCTATCGCGAGCTGTGATCCGAGCGTATCTTTTGAGAGTGATTGAGCGATAGGGACATGCGCTTTGCGTAAGGTGTCAATGACATTTAGGCTTTTTAGTCTCGCCTCTGTGCCGAGCTGGATAAAGTATACTTTTGGCTTTTTCAATATTCGGGGTGATAGCTTCTTATACCATGACGAAGCCACAATCCTGTCCACTCCCATAGAGAATCCGACAGCCGGCACGTCTTTTTTGGAGCCGATTTGGCGCGCCAAATAGTCGTAGCGTCCACCAGAGGCTATCTGCATTGGCGCTTCGTTCGGATCATCACTCCCTGAATAGACTTCAAAGACAGTGCGGGTGTAGTATGAAAGCCCGCGCACTAAATTTTTATTTATATTGTAGCCAATTCCCATTTCTTCTAAATATTCCAGTACTTCTTTGAAGTGTTTTTTGCAAGCAGGGCACAAGGATGCCATCACGTCAGGCGCCGCCACATTTATTTCTTTCGTTTTTGGGTCTTTAGAGTCCAATATCCGAAGAGGATTTGTTTTTAATCTTTCACGATCTATTATCCCCAATTGACCAATGTGTTTTTTATAGTAATTTACGAGCTCCCTTATATATCCACTGCGGCATTCTTTATCGCCTATTGAATTTATTTCAATAGAAAGATTTTGCGCGCCAGCTTCTTCCAGGATGCTCATCCCAGCTTTTATAACCATTGCATCCATAATGCTTTTATCAGAGCCGAGAGAATCTAAATCAAATTGCCAAAACTCACGATATCTACCTTTTTGCGGATTGTCGTGTCTGAATACCGGTCCATATTGATAAAACATTACCGGTTGAGGTATATTTTGCATACCGTGTTCAATGTAGGCGCGCATAAGGGAAGCAGTATGTTCGGGCCGGAGCGCTAAGTGATCTCCGCCTTTCGTTTTTAGGGTGTACATTTCTTTATCAATAATATCGGTGCCTTCGCCAATACCAGAGGTAAAAGTCTCAGTCTGTTCCATCATCGGAGTTTCTATCGGTCTGAATCCGTAGTAGACAGCTACCTCTTGCGCCTTTTCAAAAAAACCTTGAAAGGCATAATACTCTTCATTCATCAAATCACGCATACCTTTTGGCGTGGAAAGGTTTTTGTTTGCCTTTGCGGGGCTGGCTGTTTTGCTTTTTATTTTATTCATTTTATTATTTTTGTTTGTAATCGCCAGGCAGTATAGCTGCTTTGTTCACTGGCAATAATCTTATAAAAGCGCGTCCTACCAATAAATCTTTCGGTACTGCCCCCCAATATCTGGAGTCCGAGCTAGCAGGCCTGTTGTCTCCCATCACGAAGTATTCATTGCTTTTTACATTAAAATGGAAGACGTCGTTGGAATGGTTTTGTACATAAGGTTGCTCCAATTTAAAGCCGTCAGGATGCTCCGTATTTTTTATGGTTACTTCTCCGCCTTTAATGTCCACAGTTTCATTTGGTAGCCCGATAATGCGTTTGATGAAAAATTTTGACGGATCATTTGGATATCGGAAAATTATCACATCACCCCGGGACGGATTTTCAAATCGGTAAGTCAGCTCGTCTACGATAAGGTACTGTCCATTTTGAAAAGTGGGCACCATAGAAGAGCCTGATACAATAAACGGTTGAGCGATAAATACGCGTATTGGAATGACAACAGCGATAGCAATCAAAGCGAAACGCACAAGCTCCCAGAAAGATTGTTTAGTGAGCTGTTTTTTTGTTTGGGGAGTTGGAGCCTGAATCATCTGCTCAGAGTCAGCCCCGTTTTCGTTTTCCATTGCCCTATTCTAGCACAGAAAACGCTTGACGCAACTATCTTTTTCAATGTATTATAGGGTTATGAAACTTGTTGTAGGCCTCGGAAACCCAGGAGTGGAATATGAAAACACTCGGCACAATACTGGGCGTATCCTCGTCGGTATGATAGAGGACAAAATAAACAGTAAAGTGAAGTTTATCACGCCAGATAATTTTATGAACAACTCCGGCAAGGCCGTGGCGCCATTTATAAAATCAAAAAAAGATTTAAAAA
>JAHFNF010000009.1 GCA_023267515.1 Candidatus Nomurabacteria bacterium
TCCTAGATTTTCTACAGATCAAGGTGCTGGAGCACTCACACCTATATCCACTGTTTCTCCTGTGGAACAAATAGCTTGTCCAGATGCTGGTCATGTTACCTATTTTGGTCCTTCAACTCTCTCAGGTGTCTCATGTGCTATAGTAGATGGAACGACCTGTACTTCTAGAAAAGGTTATGTAGAATGTTATCCTGGTCCTCAAAACAGCCAGGCATGTCGGTGTGAACTTGCTGGTGCAGTTCAACCCTCTTCTTCTACTTTAACGCAATAACTTCAAATTATTTTTAACGCTACCAATAATCCCCTTCGGGGGATTTTTGGTATAATGGGGGAATGGGAGATATGATAAAGATTTATACAGATGGATCTGCAAGGGGGAATCCGGGCGCGGGTGGATGGGCGGGTATATTACTCCAAGGGAAAAAGGTAGTAGAGATTGGTGGAAGGGCTGATCACGCTACAAACAACCAGATGGAGTTGACTGCCTGCATTGAAGCCTTGAAACATTTAAAGACTTTGACTAACCAAAGTGAGGTGGAGATTTTTTGCGATTCAAAATATGTGATTTTGGGGATTACGGAGTGGATTTTTAATTGGCAAAAGAATAATTGGCGGAATACCGCTAAAAAACCCGTTCTGAACAAAGAATTATGGGAAGAACTTTTTGAACTGACCGAAGAATTTAAACCAAAATGGACTTATGTAGAAGGGCATGCTGGAAATAAATGGAACGAAAGAGCGGATGTTATTGCTACATCTTTTGCCGACAAAGAACCAATAAAATTAGCTGGCAAATAAATGCGAGACAAGATTTTATATACAGGAAGTTTTGGATTTGTATTCGGAGTGCTCTTGCGCTCTTTTGTTTTTACTAATTTTCATGTAGCTATTCTAGTCGGAATTATTTCCTTTGCTTTGTTTCTGTTTTTCTATTTAATTTCTAAAAATAAGTGGGGAATTATATTTAGTATTTTTATACTTACTTTTTCACTCGGGATCATAAGGTTCCATATTTCTGACAAACCAGCGCCAGAAGTTTTAGAATCGCAGGTGGATATTAAAGCGGAATTTTCTGGTGAAATTGTAGATGAGCCTGATACAAGAGAAACTAATCAAAAACTCACAGTACTTTTAGATTCTAAAACAAAAGTACTATTAACCACAGGATTGGATGAAAATTATAAATACGGAGATACTTTAAATTTTACAGGTAAATTAGAAAAGCCCGAAAACTTTGAAACGGATTACGGAAAAGAGTTTGATTATATAAATTATTTACGTAAAGATGGGATTTTTTATATTGTAAGTTATCCGAATATTGAAGTTACTGATAGTGGAGGAGGCAACCCTATAAAACGCATTTTATTTTCAGCTAAAGAAAAATTCTTAGAAAAAATGAATAAGGCTATCCCGGAACCGGAGTCGTTATTAATGGGTGGATTGATTTTAGGGGAGAAGTCTTCTTTTAGCCAGGCATTAAGGCAATCTTTTGTAAATACTGGGACGATTCACATCGTGGCGCTCTCTGGCTACAACGTCACCATTGTGGCCGAGTGGATTATGAAAATGCTCGCATTTTTGCCTAGAAACGTCGCTTTAAGCGGGGGAATTCTAGGCATTATTCTTTTTGTCATAATGGCTGGCGGGCAGTCCACGGCTGTGCGAGCAGGCATTATGGCGACTCTTGCCCTTACAGCTCGTGCTACTGGGCGAACTTATGATGTGGGGCGAGGGCTTGTATTGGCGGGCGTCGCTATGATTTTAATTAATCCCTTTGTGCTAGTTTATGATGTTTCCTTTCAGCTTTCTTTTATAGCGACAGTGGCAGTAATATTTCTTTCTCCCAGACTAGAACAGTACTTCTTTTGGATTAAATGGAAGTGGCTTCGTGATATTGTCGCCGTGACTTTTGCCGCTTATATTTTTGTTCTGCCATTTATTTTATACAAGATGGGTAATCTTTCTCTCGTTGCACTTCCAGCAAACTTTTTAATTCTGCCTTTTATTCCTTTCACGATGATACTTGGTTTCATTACTGGCTTTGCTGGTTTAATTTTCTTTCCGCTTTCGTTGCCATTCGGTTATTTTTCATATTTCTTACTTCACTACGAGCTCGCTATCGTGAGTTTTTTCTCCAATATTCCTTTTGCCGCCATAGCTCTGTCAAATTTCCCGCTAGTTTTAACGGTTCTGATTTATGTAATTTTTATTTGGAAGCTCTTCGGCAAGAGTATTACGAAGTGGCTTTTACAAAATTAGATTCAATCGCTTCCCAGTTTAGATTCTCAAAAAAAGCTTCAATATACTTTTTCTTTTCGCTTGTCGGATAGTCATACACATAAGCATGCTCCCACATATCAAGGGCTAGAATCATTTCGCAACCATTCAATTGCCCTAAATGCTGTTCATCAACCCAAGAGGCAAGCAAGCGGTCATCTTTTTTATCATACCAAAGCACGGCCCAGCCGACTCCGCGCGTGAGCGCGATATTTTTAAACCCCATCAGGAATATTTCTACCGACATACAATCCAAAGCGATTTTTTTTGCCAAGGCGCTTTCTAGATTCAATGCTTTTGCTCCGCCTGAGAGGGAAGAGAAATAAATTTCGTGATTGCGCATACCGTTGTATTCAAAGGAGAAGCGCCTGAAAAGCTCCGCGATAATGTACCCATTGTCTTCGCCGTTTCTAAACATTCCTTCCGAGAGTTCGCTCATTTTTTCGACATTGGAATTAGCGTTGTTCACATATCCGGTATAAAGTTTCAAATGCTCTTCAATGTTTTTCTTGGAGATACCCTTGAGTTCTGGGATATTAAATTTTTGTTCTTGAAATTTTGGTATATTCATATTTTTTATTGTTATTTGTAATATACTTATTATACCTTATGATGCAAAATTACAGAAAACGGCCGATTTTTTTCGTTTTTCTTGCTCTTTTAGGAATCAGCATTTTTATCTGGATTTTGGTATTTCAGAGTGAAGCGCACAAATACCTTAAATTTGCAGCGTTAGATATAGGTCAGGGCGATGCTCTTTTTATAGAATCTCCAGCCGGTACGCAAATACTTATCGACGGCGGACCGGCGAAGAAGATTCTAGGAGTATTGCCGAAGGTGATGCCATTTTATGACAGAAAAATTGATGCTATTGTAATAACCAATCCTGATGCAGACCATATCGCCGGATTTTTGGATATTTTGAAAAATTATAAAGTAGGCCTCGTTATTGAGCCAGGGACTTGGAATGACTCCAAGACTTATAAAAATCTGGAAGCAGAAATTAAAAGGCAGAAGATTCCAGATATCCTTGCGCGAAAGGGGGTGAAGATTGATTTGGGTGCGGGCGCCGTGATTGATATTTTATTTCCAGACCGCGATGTATCAAATTGGACTACAAATGATGGCTCCATCGTTGCACGCCTCTCTTATGGAAAAAATTCTGTGATGCTCACAGGGGATGCAACTAAAAAGACCGAAGGCATAGTACTTTCAGAAAATCCTCCACAATCTTTAAAGTCCGACATTCTAAAAGTCGGGCATCACGGCTCTAAAACTTCTTCGTCGCCTGAATTTGTCCAAGCTGTTTCTCCAACATACGCAATCATTTCAGATGGCAAAAACAACAAATACGGACATCCACATCAAGAAACGTTAAACACTCTCACCAAATTTGGCACAAAAATTCTCCGTACTGACTTACTTGGTACGATAATATTTAAAAGCGATGGGACTAGTTTTTACGTTAATTAACATTGACAACATTAGCCAAATACAATATAATATATTTAGTAATTAGTTTCTTGAAAAAAGTTTTTACTGGAACGATAGTAGATTGAAATAGTTTGCTAATGAAGTCATTGGCCAGCTATTCAGTTTATCTATCTAACCTTTAAAACTATAACCATGAAAAACAACATCAACTTTATTCCGAGCCAATCTATCACTATGATTGGCACATTCTTAATTTGCGTTTTCCTTTATTCCCAAGTGGGGTTTGATACTACACTCTGGTCATGCTGCCTCATTGCAGCGGGTCTATATGGTGTAGGTTTCAAGGGGGCATCAGCTGTCGCAGGGGCTGCCATAATTGTATTTGGGTTAATGATGATAGCTTTTCACTTGCCTTACAGCGACTGGCAGAAAGCGTTCTGGATAATATTTGGTATCGTTACAACTCTTGTTCCAGCTATTAGGTCACGAACTGATTTCAGGAGAGGCGACAAATTATCAAAGTGGAAAACTGCGCTCTTTGTTCTTCTCTTGGTAGTTATTCTGGGAAAAGGTTTTTATAATATGGTGTTAGGAGACCGAATCGGTCTTTACCGGATTATAGCGTTTTCAATGTTTCTTTGCGCAGTGTTATCTTTTTTTGAAAAGGTGCTGCAAGTTCGCAACCGTTCATTGGTCAAGAGGACCCTAAAATACGTTGATACTTTTTCACCCGAATAAAAAATTTTACGACTTATAAATAAAAAGTCCGCCCGAGTTTCTCTGGCGGATTTTTATTTTATCACTCCTGCTTTCTTGAGGGTGGCATAGGCACCGTTTTTGGCAAGTGTGCGCATGCCACTAGTTGAGATTTCTAGGTTGAAATATTTACCAAGCTCAGGAACAAAAACCCTCTTTTTCTGGAGGTTTGGATACTTGCGGACTTTGCCGGTCGGGTTGAATTTGGTCGCACGAGTACGATTGGAGTATCCGCCTCCTACGAGTGAGCCCTTTTTAGTTATAACGCAGATTTTTGCCATAAGTTTATTTCTATTAAAACGTTTTTATGCTAACATAAAAGGAGTTTAATTGCAATAATTATGAGCAGTACGGACACAATTTTTTACATAGTGATTTTGATTTTTTCCGTGATAGTGCACGAGATTTCGCACGGCTTTATGGCGGAGCGTTTTGGTGATCATACGGCTCGTTTTGCCGGGCGTCTCACTTTAAATCCGCTACGGCATTTAGATTTATTCGGCTCAATTATTTTGCCTATTCTTCTTATTGTCACCAAGGCTGGCTTTATCATTGGTTGGGCAAAACCTGTGCCTTACAACCCAAATAATTTCAAAAATCACAAGTGGGGGACAATCGCAGTGGCCTCTGCGGGAATACTTGCCAATATTTTTATTGCTTTGTTATTTGGTATCGCTATTCGTCTTGGATATTACCTCAATATTGTCTCTGATTCTTTTTATTTTATTACTGGGATGGTGGTATTTGTGAATGTACTTTTAGCTTTTTTTAATCTGATGCCGTTTTCGCCACTCGATGGCTCTAAAATACTTTTTGCCTTATTGCCAGAGCGTTTTAGATCTATTGAAGTCCTATTTGAGAGGTATTCTATCTTTATTTTCTTAATTTTTATTTTCTTCATTTGGACTCGTATTTTCCCTTATATCCTTTATGTTCATATTCTTATCACTGGCACTGCGCCCCCTTTCTTTTAACTTTATCTGTTCCGTTACCAGAGAGCTTGTATTTTATAAGCTGATATAGTATATTGATTGGAATAGCCGATAGGGGCTATTTTGTTTACTCAATTAGGTTTTATGCCGACAATCAATCAATTAATTAAAAAAAGCAGGAGCAAAATCAAGCAGAAATCAAAAGCGGTGGCTTTGGCGCGTGGATTCAACGTCCTAAAAAACCGCCCAGTATTTTACCCAGCTCCTTTCAAGCGAGGTGTTTGCGTCAAGGTGACTACCACTACTCCTAAAAAGCCGAACTCCGCTCTCCGAAAAATTGCTCGTGTCCGCCTTACAAATGGCATGGAAGTGACTGCGTATATTCCCGGCGAAGGGCATAATCTACAAGAACACTCGGTGGTGATGCTTCGTGGTGGACGTGTAAAGGACTTGATCGGAGTGCGATACCACATCGTCCGTGGCGTGCTCGATACCCAAGGAGTGGAAAAGCGCCGACAGGGAAGATCACTTTACGGAAATAAGAAACCAAAGAAAGACAGTAAAAAATAATTGAGGAAATAATTTTTAAATAAAAAATGCGAAGAAAAGTAAAAAATAGAAATATTGTAGGACCGGACTTTGTCTACAACTCTCAAAAGTTGGAGAAATTTATCAATTACATTATGTGGTCTGGGAAAAAAGAAACTGCTCGCAAAGTAATGTATGCAGCTTTTGATACGATCAAAGAAAAAACTGGTAATCCAAATCCGTTGGAGATTTTTGATACTGCAATGAAAAATGCTGGGCCACTAACAGAAGTCCGCTCAAAGAGAATCGGAGGTGCGAACTATCAGGTGCCTCGTGAAGTAAAGCCAGATCGCCGTCTAGCTCTCGCTATGCGTTGGATTCGGGATGCCGCCCGCTCAAAGAAAGGCCAACCAATGCATTTAAAACTCGCTGATGAATTAATCGCAGCTTCAAAGAATGAAGGTTCTGCTATTAAAAAGAAAGAAGATACACACCGTATGGCCGATGCAAACAAAGCTTTTGCCCACTTCGCTTGGTAATCATAAATAAAGTATGGAAAGAGATTACCCTTTAGAGAAAGTAAGAAATATTGGAATTATTGCGCACATTGATGCGGGTAAGACGACCACGACCGAGCGCGTGCTTTATTATACTGGCGTATCACATAAGATCGGTGAAGTGCATGATGGCGAGACGACGACTGACTGGATGGAGCAGGAGCGAGAGCGAGGTATCACTATTACTTCTGCCGCGGTCACTTGTTTTTGGACCCCGACTTATGCGCTGACTGATAAAACTAAGAAACATCGTTTTAATATTATTGATACACCCGGGCACATTGATTTCACGGTGGAAGTGAAGCGTTCCCTTCGCGTGCTAGACGGCGCTGTTGTCGTATTTGACGGCGTGGCCGGTGTTGAACCACAATCAGAAACAAACTGGCGCTATGCGGATGAAGCGAAAGTGCCTCGTATTTGTTTTATAAATAAATTGGATCGCACTGGTGCATCTTTTGAACATTCTTTTGCCACGATTTTAGACCGCTTGAATAAAAGCGCAGTGCGCATGCAGATCCCTATCGGCCTTGAGGAGAAACATGAAGGTGTGATAGATCTTCTCCGTATGAAGGCCTATTACTTTGAAGGGGAGATGGGCAATTTGGTTATTGAGCGTGAAATCCCAGCCGAGCTCAAAGCGGACGCGGATAAATATCACCACGAACTTATAGAATCAATCGTCTCTCACGATGACGTGGCGATGACAGAATACTTGGATGGCAAAACGCCAGACATTGATACTCTCAAAAAGATTTTAAGAAAAGCAGTCATTGATAATGCAATTTTCCCTGTCTTTGCCGGAAGTGCTCTAAAAAATAAAGGCGTACAGCTCGTGCTCGATGCTGTGGTGGATTATCTCCCGGCGCCGACTGATATTCCTCCGATTCCTGGAATAAATCCGGACAATGATGAACCGATGGTTCGTAATGCATCTGATGCAGAGCCATTTTCCGCGCTTGCTTTCAAGGTGGCTACGGACCCATTCGTCGGTCAGCTTATTTTCTTTCGAGTTTACTCAGGCACACTTTCCGCTGGTTCTTATGTATACAATCCTCGCACTCGCAACAAAGAGCGTATTGGCCGAATACTCCGTATGCATGCGAACGACCGTGAAGAAGTGAAAAAAGTTTTTGCTGGTGAAATCGCTGCCGCTGTCGGCCTCAAAGATACTATTACTTCTGACACTATTTGTGATGAAAATAATCCTATTGAATTGAACCGTATCGTTTTCCCAGAACCAGTTATTTCGCTTCGTATTGAACCGAAAACAAAAGCAGACCAAGAGAAAATGGGTATGGCGCTCAACCGCCTCGCTCAAGAAGATCCGACTTTCAAGGTCTCCACCGATCAGGAAACTGGTGAAACGATTATTGCGGGAATGGGAGAGTTGCATTTGGAAATTATTGTGGATCGTATGAAGCGAGAATTCACAGTGGAGGCAAATGTCGGCAAGCCACAGGTGGCATATCGTGAGACTATTACCGGAGAAGCTGGCGTGGAAGGAAAATATATCAAGCAGTCCGGCGGACGTGGAAACTACGGTCACGTGAAGATTCGCGTGAAGCCGATGGTGCCTATGACCAAGGAAGAAGTGGCTGATTTACCGAAAAATACCAAACGCTCTCTCGGATTTGAATTCGTTAACTCCATCAAAGGAGGTGTCATCCCGCAGGAATATATTCCAGCTTGTGAAAAAGGATTTAAAGAAGGACTTGATCGTGGAATCTTGGCTGGATTTAAAATGGTGAATGTCTCTGTGGATCTTTGGGACGGGTCTTACCACGAAGTGGACTCAAACGAAATGGCTTTCAAGATTGCCGCCTCTATGGCCGTGCAAGATGCTTGCCGTGCTGCGAAACCCGTCATCCTTGAACCGATGATGAAAGTAGAAGTCGTCACCCCAGATAAATTTATGGGAGACGTCACCGGAAATCTTTCTTCCAAGCGTGGACTCATTGAAGGTATGGATGAAAGGGGACTAAACAAAGTCGTCCGCGCCATCGTCCCTCTTTCCGAAATGTTCGGATATATGACCGGGCTTCGCTCTATGACCGAAGGCCGCGCCTCTTTCACGATGGAATTTCTAAGATATGACATCGTGCCAAACAACGTCGCGGAAACTATCATCGCTGCGAGGAAATAAACTTTTTTTATCCTCATGATATACTAAAAGCGTTATGTTAACGCCTTTTTACGACCCTGAGAAATCATATGAGGAGAATTTTACGGACGGGCCGTTTGGTGTATTTGCTAATGACTTTGCTGCCCATACGGAGGGGGAACCGCAATATGATTTTCTAGGCTTTAAAGTCTATTCGCCATTCGGCATTCCAGCTGGGCCATTAATTAATTCAAAATTCTGCCGTGCCGCATTTCTAAAAGGATATGACATTTGTGTGTATAAAACAGTCCGCACTGGAGTTTTTCCTTGTCATCCTTTTCCAAATGTTTTATCTGTAAAAGTGGATGGGGATTTAACACTAGAGAAAGCATCACAGAAATTGGTGGCAGATAACAATTATACTGAACCGCTTTCAATTACCAATTCTTTCGGCGTGCCATCGCGCGATCCGGCAATCTGGCAAGAAGATGTGAAAAAAGCGATTGCCAGCGCTGGCAAAGGCCAAGTTTTAGTTTTGTCTTTTATGGGAACAGTAAAAGAAAATCAAACAGAGCAAGAGTTTGTAGATGATTGGCGGCTCGCCGCAAAATATGCGAAAGAAACAGGCGCAAAAATCTTTGAGGCAAACCTATCCTGCCCGAATATTGGAAATGAAGGTCTTGTCTGCTACGACTTGGAAATGACGAGAAATGTTTGCAAAGCGATTCGCGAAGAGCTTGGTGATTCACCGCTTATTTTAAAAGTTGGGTATTATAAAGACGAAGAAGAATTAAAAAAACTCGCAGAAATTGCGAATGAATATGCGCAAGGTATTTCTTCTATAAATACAATTGCTGCGGAGATTGTGGATAAAAATGGCAACCAAGCATTGCCAGGTAAAAATCGCGCGCGCTCCGGAGTATGCGGAAGCGCCATAAAATGGGCAGGGCTTGATATGGTGGAAAAGCTGAAAAGAACTCGTTTGGAAATGAGCTACTCTTATATTATTATAGGCGTTGGCGGAGTGATGACCGTGGATGATTTTAAAGAGTATCAGAAAGCTGGCGCAGATATTATAATGTCTGCCACAGGAGCAATGTGGGATCCATATTTGGCACGAGATGTAAAAAGTGAGGCTTTAAAACTTAAACTAACAATATGAACAGAGAACAACAAGTCGCACAAGCATTACTTAAAATTGGGGCAGTAAAATTTAGCCCTAATAATCCGATAACTTTTAAATCCGGAATTGTTTCTCCGGTGTATGTGGACAATAGGCAATTCCCATATCATCCAGCAGAATGGAAAATAGTAATTGAGGGCTTTAAAGATTTAATTGAAAAAAATAAAATAAATTTTGACGTAGTGGCAGGTGTGGAAGCTGGCGGGATTCCACATTCCTCCGCGCTAGGATTTTATCTTAGAATGCCCTCAGTATTTGTCCGAAAGCAGGCGAAAGATCACGGTAAGAAGAGCTTGATAGAAGGAGGAGAAGTTAAAAACAAAAACATTCTTTTAGTTGAGGATTTGGTTTCAACCGGTGAAAGCAGTCTAAAAAGCATTGAAGCACTACGTGCAGATGGAGCCCTGGCTTCCAATTGTCTAACGATAGTAAGCTACGGATTTCAAGAAGCGAAAGATGCATTTACTAAAACAGGAGTGAATCTTTTTTCCTTGACCTCCTTCCCGGTAATTTTAGAGGAAGCTCTGCAGTCTGGCGTACTAACCCAAGAAGAAGTTTTAAAAATAAAAGAATGGTTTGTGGACCCGCATGGGTGGGGCAATAAATACAATTTGAGTACATAATGAATAAAGTAGAAAAATACAACAAAAGAGCCAAGGAGGTTGACTCGCTTTTGTGTGTTGGCCTTGATGCAGACATAGCGAAAATCCCAGCGAGATTTTTGGAAATGGAAAATCCGCAATTTGAATTCAATAAATGGATTATTGAAGAAACCCACGAATATGCTGCTGCTTACAAGCCGAATAGCGCTTTTTATGAAGCCAGAGGTGATAAAGGAATACGAGAGTTAAAAATGACGATGGAATATCTAATAAAAAATCATCCAGATATTTTCACCATTTTAGATGCAAAACGAGCAGACATCGGGAATACAAATAGAGGTTATGTTGAGTTTATTTTTGACTGGCTAGGATTTGACGCTGTCACTCTTCATCCATATTTAGGCCAAGAAGCGATCCAGCCATTTTTAGACAGAACTGATAAATGCTCTATTATTTTATGCCGAACTTCAAATTCAGGCGCGCCGGAATTTCAAGATTTAGAGGTTAAGGGAAAACCGCTTTGGCAAATTGTGGCGGAAGAGGTGATGCAAAAATGGAACAAAAATAAAAATTGTATGCTGGTGGTAGGCGCGACTTATCCAGAAGAAATGAAAAAAGTTCGTGAAATTGCTGGGGATATTACTTTTCTCGTGCCTGGTATCGGTGCGCAAGGAGGAGAAGTAAAAGATGTGATGATCGCGGGGCAGAATAGAGAGGGTCTGGGACTTTGCATAAACTCTGCTCGCGGGATTATTCTCTCTGAGAATCCCAAAGAAGAAGCCAAGAAACTCCGAGAAGAAATCAGAAAATATAAATAATTTCTTTGACAAGGTAGTCTAAGAAATGTAAGCTAAAAACTAGTACGCTTTTTAGTACACCAAAATTAAATAGTAAACACTAAACCTTAAATCTCAAACCAATATGACTGAAGTACACAAATTTGGCGGAGGGTGTCTTAGAGACGCAGCTGCCCTAAGACAAATGGCTCACATTGTTAATCGTTATTTCAATGGACCAACCGTTATTGTTGTTTCGGCTTTCGGAAAAACAACAGACCAGCTGACCTACATTGCCAACGCTTCAAAATATGAATTGAAACACGTAAATCAGGAGTTTTCACAAGTTCGCAAGTTCCATAAAAAAATCATTGACGAGTTATTTGGAGAGGAAAACAAAAGAATCACTTTGGAATTTGATGAAATTATGAATTCTCTTGACCAATCCATCGTGGATATCAAGAAGTACAAAGATGTTGCATTAGCTGTGGACCAGATTACCCCGATTGGAGAGATATTGTCTTCCAAGATTGTCAGCCGGTATTTAAAGCACAAAGGAATCAACAATGTTTTCTCTTATGCTGGGGATTTTATCCGGACTGATACAAATTTTGGCCAGGCAAATGTGTGCAAAGAAAAAACAAAGATTTTGCTTAAAAAGTGTCTTTCTCCACAGTTGAGCAAAAACGGGCAGATGGTGGTAACCCAGGGCTTCATTGGCAGAACCTCGCTTTCGATTCCTTATGTTCTCAATTACGAATTCTCTACCACTTTGGGACGTGAAGGGAGTGATTACACTGCGGGTTTAATCGCTAATTTACTCGGGGTAAAAAAAGTTGTTCTCTGGAAAGATGTTCCAGGCATTATGAACATCAATCCTAAATCTCACGGTGGAGAAAAAGCAGTTCTTCTCTCTGACATTTCGTATCACAAATGCGCTCAACTACTGGCTACCACAGCCAATGGCTTGATTCACCAACGGACACTCAATGAAGTTATGGAGGGGGGGATACCCCTTTACATAAAAGATTTCTGGCATCCTGATAACGAAGGAACAGTAGTTCACTAAGGTTTTAATTAATATTTTTTCGGCTGTTGGGTTTCCTAACCAACAGCCGATTCTTTTTTATTTGACATCATATTTTAATCTGATAGTATGTAAATAACTGCACTTTCGGCAGTTTTTGTTTGCAATTTTTTATAAGCGTTTTATTAATAATAGCGTTAGTAATTAAGCCTTAGCGACTGGTTCTCGTACGTTGAGTCTTAACTATTAGCCACAATAAAGTATATGGCAGAAGAATTTAAAAGAGATAAGCCGCACGTAAACGTCGGCACCATCGGTCACGTGGACCATGGAAAGACCACTTTGACCGCTGCAATTTTGCATGTGCTCAATATGGCAGGCAAGACTGTTCGTCTTCGTGGAGTTGATCAGATTGACAACGCTCCAGAAGAAAAAGCTCGTGGAATCACGATTAACATTTCACACAACGAGTACGCTACCGATGCCCGCCACTATGCGCACATTGATGCTCCTGGACACGCGGACTACATTAAAAATATGATCACCGGTGCCGCTCAGATGGACGGCGCAATCCTCGTGGTTGCCGCTACTGATGGCGCGATGCCACAGACTCGCGAACACGTTTTGCTTGCAAAACAAGTGGGTGTGCCAAGGATTATAGTTTTCCTAAACAAGTGCGATATGGTGGATGACAAAGATATGATTGACCTCGTGGAAGAGGAAATCCGTGAACTCTTGACTAAGCAGGGTTTTGACGGCGCAGGTGCCCCGGTTATTCGTGGCTCTGCTCTTAAAGCTCTTGAATCAAAATCAGTGGATGATGAATGGGCAAAGAAAATCCTTGAGCTTACCAATGCGCTTGATACTTATATTCCAGTCCCAGAACGTGATATTGCGAAGCCTTTCCTTATGCCGGTAGAAGACATCTTTTCTATTGAAGGCCGTGGCACTGTGGTCACTGGTAAGATTGAAAGAGGGGTAGTGAAAGTCGGTGAAGACGTAGAAATCGTCGGTATCAAACCAACCCAAAAGACGACTGTCACCGGTATTGAAATGTTCAACAAGAATTTACAAGAAGGTATGGCTGGAGACAACGCCGGCGTACTCCTTCGTGGACTTAAAAAGGAAGATATTACTCGTGGACAAGTGCTCTGCAAACCAGGCACTACTACTCCGCATGACAATTTCACTTGTGAAGTTTACGTTTTGAAAAAAGAGGAAGGCGGACGCCACACTCCATTCTTTAAAGGGTACAAGCCACAATTCTACATTCGTACTACGGATGTGACCGGTGAAGTGACTTTGGCGGACGGAGTAGAAATGGTTATGCCTGGGGACACTACAAAATTTACGGTAAAGCTCGTTACCCCTGTCGCCCTAGAAGAGCAACAGAGGTTTGCTATCCGTGAAGGAGGAAAGACTGTCGGAGCTGGAGTGGTCACCAAGATTATTGCTTAAATAAAAATTAATGAGCGCAACGAAGGAAGTAAAAACAAAAAAGCCAAAGGCTGTAAAAGCAAAGGTGGTAAAAGCTCCTAAACCTACTTCAAAAGTAGTCCCGAAAAAATCCACTCGCGCCACAGACGAGAACAAAGAGGTGGTGTTGCGTATCCGAGTTCGCGCTTACGAGAGCAAGATCCTGGACGCTTCGGTCAAACAGATTATTGATACGGCTCTTCGCTATGATGCAAAGATTGTCGGGCCGGTACCGTTACCGACGGAGATTAAAAAATACACGGTCAATCGCTCCGCTTTCATCTATAAAAACTCCCGAGAACAGTTTGAAATGAGAGTGCACAAGCGAGTGATTGATATATTAAATCCATCGGCGAAGACTATTGAATCATTGACGAATCTTTCGCTTCCATCCGGAGTGGAGATAGATGTAAAGATGCTATAAAAATATTTATGAAATTCATTTTGGGCACAAAACAAAATATGACCCAGTATTTCGGTGAAGACGGAACAGTTTTTCCAGTCACCGTCATCTCTGCGGGCCCAGTGAAAGTAGTCGCCGTCAAAGCAGGAGGCAAGGATGGATATAATTCTGTCCAAGTCGGCTTTGGCGAGCAGAAGAAACATAGAATAAATAAAGCTCAAATCGGCCAAATGAAAGGGGATCTTTTTAAAGTGATGAAAGAGTTCCGTCTTAAAGAAGGAGATAAATTTGAAGGCGTTGTCGGTGACATGATTGATGTTTCTGCTTTTGCTATGGGAGACAAGCTTCAAGTTTCAGGAATTTCAAAAGGAAAAGGTTTCCAGGGCGTGGTAAAAAGACATGGCTTTCACGGTGGACCTCGCACGCACGGTCAAAAACACTCTGAGCGCGAGCCGGGTAGTATTGGCGGAGGTCTTCGTACCCACGTGCCAAAAGGTATGCGTATGGCCGGCCGTATGGGCTCAGACCGCATCACTATAAAGAATTTGAAAGTGGTACAAATTGATAAAGAAAGCAACACGATGCTCATTGAAGGGGCAGTACCGGGACGTCGTGGGACTTTGCTTGAAATAATCAGCCGATAATTATATGTTGAAAGCTAAAATTTACAATCAAAAAGGAACGGATGCAGGTAGCATTGAACTGCCAGCGAATATTTTTGGCGTCAAATGGAATGCGGACCTTGTGCATCAAGTGGTGGAAGGTATTCGCTCAAACAAGCGTGCTGGCACTGCGGACACAAAAGGACGCGGAGAAGTGCGCGGTGGAGGCCGAAAGCCTTGGAAGCAAAAAGGTACAGGACGCGCTCGTCACGGATCATCCCGTTCACCAATTTGGGTTGGTGGAGGTGTGACTCACGGACCGCTTGCTGAAAAAAACTATAAGAAAAAAATCAGCAAGAATATGATGAAAGCGGCATTATTTTCCGTGCTTTCCAAGAAATTCAAAGATGGCGAAGTTATTTTTGTGGACTCTCTTTCAACACCAAACATCAAAACAAAATCTGCCGTAGAAGTGATGAAGAATCTTTCCAAAGGTACTGGCATAAAAGATTTTAGTATTTCTAAGAAGCCAAGAGCAGTGATCGCTTTGACTGCCAAAGACGAAAAGACAAATAAAAGCTTCCGCAATTTGCCACAAGTAGAAATGTCTTTGATGCAAAATATCAATCCGCACCAGATTTTGAATTTAAAATATTTGATTATAGAAAATCCAGAGAATGCTTTAAAATTTTTAGCTAGTAAGTAATTTTGTAAATAGCATGACAGATATAAAAACAATCAAAAAGCCAAGAATCACCGAAAAAGTCTCACTCCTTGCAGAAAGGGGAGCTTATGTTTTTGAAGTGACGGCTCTAGCCACCAAGAATGAAATCAAAAAGGAAATTGAAAAGCTTTATAAAGTAAAGCCAATCAAAGTGAATGTGATTACTGTGCCAAGAAAGAAAATAATGATGCGAGGGAAAATTGGTATTCGCGGAGGTGGTAAAAAAGCGATTGTGTATTTAAAAAAGGGTGATAAGATAGAAATCGTTTAATTTTTATATTTATATGAAGACATACAAGCCTACAAGTAAATCAAGGAGACAAATGACAAACGTCGTATACCGAGGCGTTTTAACTAAGACTGCCCCAGAGAAATCTCTTACTCACGGATACAAGAGAAGCGTCGGCCGAAACAGCCAAGGACGCATTACCACCCGCCACAAAGGCTCTGGACATAAGCGCCTTTATCGCGAAGTGGATTTTTCATATAACAAAAAAGATATTCCAGCAAAAATAATTAGCGTTGAATATGATCCAAACCGCTCTGCTTTTATTGGTCTTGCCGTTTATAAAGATGGTGAGAAAAGATATGTCATTTTGCCACAAAGCGTAAAAGCTGGAAGCGACTTTATAGTTTCAGAGAAAGCAGAATTAAAACCCGGCAATCGCACAATGCTAAAAAATATTCCTGTTGGAACTTTTGTATACAATGTTGAATTGAAGCAGGGAGGTGGCGCCAAAATCGCTCGCTCAGCCGGCATTTTTGCGCAAGTAGTCGCTAACGCCGAAGGACAGACAAATATAAAAATGCCATCTACCGAAGTGCGAAAAGTCTCCGAGCTTGCTTGGGCCTCTATCGGCTCCGTTTCTAACGAAGAGCATCATTTGGAAAATTACGGTAAGGCAGGACGCTCTCGCTGGAAGGGAATCCGCCCTACCGTGCGCGGTACAGCCATGAACCCTGTGGATCACCCATACGGAGGAGGTGAAGGCCGACAAGGACGCGGAACACGAAGACCAAAAACAATGTGGGGTAAAGTCACCGGTGGACGCAAGACCCGTACTCCAAAGAAATACTCCAATGTCTTCATCGTCACTCGCCGACGCACAGGCAAGAACCGAAAAGCAACAGCTTAAAAAATCTCTCCAAAATCCCCGCAAGGGGATTTTGTTTAGTTTGACATTACCTTTAAATTTGCTAGTATGAACACGAGCTCGTTTCGGGCTTATTTTTTATAGAAAAATGACTAGATCACTCAAAAAAGGCGCATATGTGGACCCGAAGCTTCTCTTAAAGATTGCCGGCAAGAACCCGCTCCAGACCCCGATGATCA
>JAHFNF010000045.1 GCA_023267515.1 Candidatus Nomurabacteria bacterium
TTATTTCCATATATTTTTTATTAAACTAATAATTTTTTAATGTGTATTATGTGCATCTCCCTTCCCTTCGTCTGTGTGTTCGTCTGAGTGTGTTTCAGTTGAGCCTTCTTTTATTATAGTCTTTTCTGAGGTGTGTTTCTCAATCTTTTCTACTTTTGGTTTTTTATTCATACCCTCCTCCTCTTTTCTTACTTGTCTGAGGGAGTTTTCAAGTTGAGCCAGACTGCTTTCTCTATTCCTTACTGCCTGATATTTATTTTTTTCTGTTATTAATTCAAATTTTTGTTGTTGAGAGAGACTGCCTTTAAGTTTTGAGTCAATATCAAGCAGTCTTTCAGTGATATGGTCGTCCAGTGGTTTACCAGCAGTAGTGGCTTTTTCTGTTACTTCTTTAATTATCTGATTTAATCTATCTATACTTTGAGTTAGGCGCTTGGTTTCTGAATTTAGTCTTTCAAGTTTCTTAGTTTCTTTTCCTAGTTTTGATCCAATTTCGTGTTCACCTCCTTCCTCAACAACGTGCTGGCCAAATGCCGCACCGCCACCAATTACGCCTCCGGCAAAACTAGTGCCTACTACCCCAGAGCCCACTATACCCATCGCGCTAGCTGCCCCTCCTGTCGCTGCCCCGACTAATACTGCGGCTGTACCACCGATTCTTGTTTTAGTTTTGTTAATTTTTTCGTCGTTTACTTTTTTAGCTATTTTAGCGTCAAAAGTAACAGGTGCATTTTTGTATGTTGCATCAAATGTCTTTTGATCAAAGTTTACCCCGTCTGTGAGTCTTGCAGTTTTCTCCGCTTGTTCTCTATGCATCTTATTATAAGCATCGTCTTTCTTGTAGTTCTTTTCATCCACTATTCCGCCAAAAGCATTTCCACGTTTTACGGTTTCATATGCCAAAGTGCCCAATGCCCCCACGTGCCCGAGGTTGTCCTTGAACGCATTTAGTCTATCTACGTTTAGTTCTTTCGCAGTAGTGTATGTTTTTGGTTTTGGAGTTTTCGCGTCAAATGCATCTTTATCTGTTGCCGCAGAGCGATCTTTATAGTATTTTATCAACCGGTCATTGGACCATTCCTTTACCTCGTCGTCAGACATCTTAGTTCTGTAAAGGTCAGATTCTTTTTTGAGGCTTTCAGCGTGTCTAGCTTGGGCGCCAGCCAATCCCCCTTGTTGAGAGCCGAGGCCGAAAACGTTGGCAGATTGCAAGTTTAATCCTGTAGCGCTGGAAAAAGCTTTCCCGGCCTTTGTCTGCCTTACGTCATATGTAGCTTTTTGAGCACCGCTTGCAGTTTTTAGAGCCAGTCTGCTGAAATATGCGCCGACGCCTTTCCTTGATTTACCTTCTTCATCCACACCAGCATTTCTTAACCGCTCCCCATATTTACCCATTATTTTAGATACTCCACCTCCAACCACCCCTCTTCCAAGTAACGCTACTCCGCCAGTGGCTGCCCCGATTGCTCCACCGAGGGCCAATCCGCCGACTGCGTTGCCGATCTTTGACAGCATTCCCCCGATTTGTCCGGAGTAGTCCACCGCCAACTTTTTAGCTTGTTGCAAAAGGATAAAGATAATAGCAAAAGGAATAATTATTTTCATAAATGCATTTAAGCTACCACCAAGTTCGTCAGTACTTTTGAAAACAATATCTTTTACCGCGGACCCGATGGCGGTAGAGAATAAATAGATGACATACAAGAAAAAGATAAATATCGGCGCCATAAATGATTGTTTGAGCAAGTCATCCCACCATTTTTTATGTCCGAAACCTGGAATATCAAAAGGGACGGTGTAGGAAGCGAAGGCTAGCGGCGCAAAGACCATCGCTATCCAGAGGCCGGCGACCCGGCCGACAAAAAGAAGAGCAACGGAGAGAAACATAAAAATCATAAATCCACAAAGTGCGGACAATATCATTGTAATGAGTGCAAAAAGTCCTATGTTGTTAGCCATTTTTTTAATCCCAACATCTTCAAATATTTTTTGCGGATTAAATTGTTTGACGAGCCCGACCGAGATTGATTTTTGGGGGATATTCGGGTCTTGGTTTTCCACGGTGATGTGGTTATAAAAAACCCGCGCTAAAATATTGGTGCTGTCTATGATGACTTGGGTGAAAAACAAACTGAAATTAATAAGCAGCGCGACGATCACGATGTGGGCGATCATTTTCTTGCCGTGCGCTCCGAGGCCGAGGATCGTTTTAATCGCTACATAAAGCAACGCCACGATAAAAAATACGTTGGCGATATCTCGCACCGCACCCCAAGCTTTACCAATGAAAGGGCTAGAATACGAATTGCTATTCGTGGAATAGTAAACAAAGAAATCCAAAATCTGGCCAGCGAGGCCTGCCAAGTATGAGAGAGGTTGAAATACTAAGTTGTAAAGTGCTTTTGCTAGACCGCAAGGGATATCAATCCAATCTTTACACTCCCAAAATGAGTCCCCACCTGAAAATATCTTTGAAAGAGCAACTGCTGCTTGTGGACTCTGGGCTTCTGCCTTTTGTGTCACAAAGTTTACCGTCACACTTATCCCTTCCGTTTTAAAATTTGGCGCGACGGGCGCGAGCAAAATCACCGCCATCAGGAATGCTATTAAAATTTTTGACCCTGTTTTTTTCATTGTTGACTTTAATGCCCCCGGTAATAATATTCGTAGTCAAAACGATTTTTGAGCACCGTGTGCACGGTGCGGATGCCAGTAAGTTTTTTTCCGAAATATTCGTAGATTGCTAGCATTCCATTTTTTAGTCCAAGTTCATAAGCGGCGACATCCGGCGGGGAAACCCGGATTTCTCTGCCAGCTTGGTAGTAGCCAAATAATTGGGCAAAAGTATGAGAGAGACCATCGGCAAAGGATTGTAAATTATTTCCGGTTTTATAACCGTAAAGTTTGGCTAGTCCCGGGTAGCGAATAATTTGTCTAGTAAATACAGTTTCCACTCCTTCGTGGTAGTGAACGATAGCGTCTGAAAGCGGATTGGCTGGAGAGCCGATAGTGGGAGCCGGGACGACTGTCCCTGGTCCTGTGCCGAGTCCGTTACTGCCGTCATCTGGCGGACCAAAAACTCCTCCGCCGGCTGTACCATCATCCTCAAATGGAGTGCCCCAATCGTCTCCCGGGAGAGTGTCTTCCCCTGGCCCTCCCGGACCACAAGGGTTCCCTGGTAACAAACACGGATCAAGCGGTGTGCCTGTTGGACCACAAGGCACGTCTGGCAAACTACACGGATCAAGCCCAATTAATGGGCCACCATTATCCGGGCAAGATGAATCTCCGTTGGCGTCTACAAAACAAGGCAGACCTGGGAAATTGCCAGATGGCCAGCCATCATTACCATATGGGAGTCCTATTCCGATGCCGGTAGGATTAATCGTGCTCACTCCGGTTGCTCCGTCGGTCGTAAAGTTTAAAGTTTCTCCATAATAAATTTGCCGAGTGGAGGCATTCGTCGTGCCGATTTTTGCTTGCGCCACTGTCCGGAATTCGTACTGTGTGCCGGAGTCTAGGCCTGTTAATTTAAAATTAAGATTGTCGTATCCGGCAACGTGATGTACTGTCGTGCGGGTAAGATGAATATCCGAAAGTGTCTCGGTGGGCACCGCGATCCAGTCGCCACTGCCTACTCTTCTATATTCAAACCAAGTTTCCAGTGGTACGGTAGAGTTGTAAGATCCGTTTAAGTAGGCGGAAGTTTCATTTATCACTCGTGCATCATTTGTCTCAATATTCGCTGGTTCGCAAGTGGTGCAGGGCTTCGTCATAAAAGTGCCTACCCCGCCGTATTCAATTTCCGTCGGAGTCTTGCCATCCGCGACATTTGAAACCAATGCGCAATAAGCGTACTTTGTATTTGGTTCCAACCCCGTCACCGTCGCTTTGAAGCCTTGGTTTGGGATATTCCACCAAAGGGTATCTTTTGTCTGCACGTCTCTCATTTCCGAACCGTAGATTTTATTGCAAAAGACGGGAGGAATATCCACTTTTGAATATCGGAAGTAGCCAAAGCCGACTGTATTTTTTATATCCACTTTGCCGTGTAGCACCACTGAGTCGTCTGTGATATCGGTCGGTGGTTCAAAGGTGAGGACGTTCGCAATTTCTTTTTGGGTGTTTGGACCAGTATTTTCTCCAGTAGATGGGGTGGTGAAGTCGTGAATGGCCCCGCAATGCGGGATGTGATTGTCTTTCGCATTAGAAGCGCAAGCCTGGAAGTAATATTTAGTAACAGGAGCTATTTGGGTTATCTGGGCAGAGAAAGGTCCATCAGTTGAATGATTAGCGTTAGCACTGCGATGCGGCAAACTACCAGTAGGGACAGCGCTGTTCTCATCTGGCCAATATTCGTGTTGACTACCGTACCAAAACCAAGTCTGGGTGGTAAGGTTACCGACATTGACCGAGCCGTTTAAAATTCCTAAACCGTTGTAGCCAGCGCCGGTCAAAGTGGTAGCGGTTGGCGGATATTCACCAAGAGTAGTAAAAGAATTAATTCCTCCACAATCAAATTCGCCATTATTCCCCCAGTCGTTGTTGTGATAACAAATCTGATAGTAGTATGTTGTCCCCACACTTAGACCAGTCAATCTTGAATGGTAGAATGGGGCAGAACCTTCGGCTGGCTGGCCGTGGCCTTCGTCTCCGGTTCTTGGTGGAAAGTCGCCATCATTATCAGATGAAACTAAATCATTGTAATGGGAGCTATATCGGAAGTGATGATAATAACTATTACAATCTCCTCCGCCGGTGTCGTGGCACCAGATATCTCCATAAATAGTCGCTTGATTTTTAGTGATGTAAGAAGCCCAATCCGTCGTCGGAGTTAAATCCGCCGAAGCCGCGTAAGGCATTATTACGAGGAAGGAAAATATTATTATTTTTAATATATTTTTTTTCATTTTTAAAATATAGCGATTGTTTTTTCAAAAGAGTTCCACTGGTCGTATTGGTCGTGCTGAACCCTGGTGCCTACGTGCACACCACCACCTTGGTTGTCAGCGTGAAGGAATAAGTCGGTTACGGGAATGCAATCCAATATCCATGCATGGTGCTGGCCCAAGATTTCGTCACAAGAGTTGCTTGAATCGTCAAAGTTTATACCACCTAGGAATCCAGAAGATATAATCTGAGGGTCATCGTTTTTTGCGTATCGGCCAGACATAATATTACCAGTGAAGGCGGTGTTGCTTATGTATGGTTGAATGCCGTGCGTGGTTGCTCCGCCAAGGCCAGGCACCGGGAGAGTTTCTTGTCCGTGGAAATCATTATAGTCGTACCAAATAGGGAGAGGATATGCCGGCCTCATTTCACCGGTTAATGCGTAATCTTGGTTGCCGTTAGGGGCAAGAGGAGCATGACGTTCCAAGTCATTTTCACAGCCATTTGGCCCAGTCAATAAGTCCTCGTACACATAGCGGACTTCCTCTTTGGCTTGTTTCACAACATTATCTATACTAG
>JAHFNF010000046.1 GCA_023267515.1 Candidatus Nomurabacteria bacterium
ACAGCCGGCATCACCTTGCTTCATGGAGATATTTCAAAAATCGTAAAAGCGGTAACGCTTTCCAGGCTCACTATGCGAGGCATCAAACAAAATCTTTTCTGGGCCTTCATTTACAATATCGTCGGCATTCCGCTTGCGACTGGTATCTTCTTTCCACTCTTCGGCTGGCTTCTTTCTCCTGTCTTCGCTGGCTTCGCCATGGCAATGTCCTCCGTATCGGTCGTCGGTAATTCGCTTCGTATTAAAAGTAAAAAATTATAAATCAATGCTTAAAACATATGCATAAATACAAATTTCACGTAAAAGGTACCCACTGCGCATCATGTAAAATCCTAATTGAGGATGTTTTAGGGGAGCAAGATTTGGTAAAAAACGTCTACGTTAATTTAAGAAGAGAAACTGTAGACGTCAGTACCGAGTCGGAAAAAAGTGCAGAGGAATTAGCAAGGCTATTCACTGAAAAAATAAAACCCAACGGCTACACCCTTTCTGTAGAAAAATCTGCTAAAGAAAAACAAAACGGAGACATCATCTGGAAAGCAGTACCGATCGGGCTGGCTTTTTTGACGTTATTTTTTATACTGCAAAAGTCCGGGGTTTTAAATATTGGTCTAGGAGGAAAGACAACACCAGCAACGAGCTTTATTATCGGACTTATCGCTTCGGTTTCTTCTTGCCTGGCCATAGTCGGGGGATTAGTACTTTCGCTTTCCGCTAAAATATCGCAAGATGAGGTAAGTGATAAAAAAACTTTTATCCTCTTCCACTCCGGCAGACTAGTGAGTTTCGCTGTTCTCGGCGGAGTACTTGGACTTATAGGTAATGCTATCGGCATTAATTTCACTTTTACCGCGATACTAGGACTCGTCGCTTCTTTGGTGATGCTTATGCTCGGCTTGAATTTAGTGGGAGTATTTTCAAAAAATAAGCTGACCTTCTCTTCAGGGATTTTTAACTTTTTTAGGAAAATTGAGCACAAGACTTTGACCCCACTCATCATCGGCTTTGCCACTTTTTTCTTGCCTTGTGGATTTACTCAGTCAATGCAGGTGGCGGCTGTCTCAAGCGGATCTTTTTCTTCGGGACTTTTGATTATGTTAGCTTTTGCGCTCGGGACTTTGCCGATGCTTCTAGCTCTTTCTTTCGGGGCTTCTTCTTTCGCTCATAGCAAGTATGCGCCTCTTTTCTTTAAATCGGCAGGAGTGGTAGTGGTCGGGCTTGGATTATTCGCTCTTTTGGCTGGACTCGTTGGGCTCGGTATTATCAATCCTATTTTCAATATATAACTATGACTAAAGTTTTATCTGTTATTATCACTATCGGGCTTGTAGTAGTAATGGCTATTGTTTTTACCAACAAGCCTAGTGAAAAAGTTGCGGACAATGTTTCAATCAGGGACGGTATACAATACATTACCATCAACGCCGTAGGTGGATATTCTCCAAAAGAGTCATTTGCGGAGGCTGGTATTCCTACAAAACTAATTATGAAGACAAACGGCGCATTTGATTGTTCCGCATCATTAGTGATCCACTCTATTAATTATCAAAAGGTTTTGCCACAAACTGGTGAGACAGAAATAGATCTTGGCACACCAAAGGCTGGTGAGCCTCTAAAAGGTGTTTGCGGGATGGGAATGTATAGCTTCCAAATTAATTTCAGCTAGGTTTATCCCCTGGAAAGCTTATATAATATTCGGCAAGGTTCCACGATGCGGGGATCTACAATATTGTAATAGGCGTTCAAGCCTTTTCGGTGCACTCGTACGAGGCGGGCGTGACGAAGTAGCGCTAAATGTTGAGAGACATTTGCTTTGTTTATGCCGAGTTCTTTTACTAATTCCTCCACTGGCATTTCTTGTTCGCGAAGTAAATTCAAGATCTCCAATCTTTTTGGGTTGGCTAGTATTTTATAAGTGACAGCATTGTCTTCATAAGCGGTTCTAGGGAGCGGTCTTTTTATCTTCATAGTTAAAGTATAACGTAGTTGCAGATAATTGCAACTAGTTTTGTTTGTAAAAAAGCCGTAATCCGATTATACCTGCGATAAGCGCCACAGCGATAGTAATATAAGGGAGTCTTATAGGAGCATTTTCTCCTGCATTTGCCAGAAGGTTGTTTTCTACTTTTGACGTAAGCGGTGCCTCGGCTGGGGGAGCGGTAATTTTTATTGCTTCTATTGAAGCTACTTTTCTCTCTTCCTTTTTAGTAATAATTTTTATCGGAACCGGATCAACTGGCTTTATTTCAAGGATTGCTCCCGTGCTCTCTTCTGTTTTAACCTCTTCATTTAACGGTTCTTCTTGAACAATAGGTTCTATCCATCTTCCCCCAGTGCTACTTCTTTTCTTTTGCTGTGGAGGGGGAGTTGGTTCTTCGTCTATGGCTCCTCCACTATCTCCCAAAAAAGAGCTAAAATAAACTCTTACAGTGTCTCCGTCCTTGAGAATAAAATTATCCATTCCGACAGATGGGGATTCCCCATTCACTTCATAAACCCAGTTGTCGCATTTTTCCTCGCCTTGGAATAAAATGCATCGGAGATATAAGGCACTAAAAGACGGATAATAAATTAGGTCAGTAATCGAGAAGTTATCTTCTTTTTGGTCTAACAAATACAAAGCTGAAAGGACACTTTTTACACTTACTGAATGACTCTCTCCGCTTGAATCCAGTATGTTTATTGATTCTTCTTCCGAAAGAGCAGTGTTTGGAAAATCCAGCTTGTTTTCTCCGTCTGAAATCTGTATATTCACAAAATTATTTTGTACCTCCACATCAACTGGTGGAGGATTCTCTACTGAAGCAGGGTCTTCAGGAAGAGGCACGGGCTCTTCCTGCGCAAAAGTTAAGCTAGGAATAAAAAGCGAGAGGGCGATAAGTGTGATTGCTATTTGAAAATAAAATTCTTTTTTTATTGTTTTCATAAAGTTTAAAAATCAAGTCCTTTTGTCGCCACCTCGCCCTTTTTGAAAGGGTGTTTCAGGCCACGCATTTCGGTGACTAATCCAGCTCGCGCGATTATTTCCTGTGGCGCGTCTCGCCCGGTGGTAATAATGTGCTCTACTTTATCCTTGGCATAATCCAGAAAGGCTATTACGTAAGAAAGTGGTATTAATCCGAGGGTGATGGCATTGTGCAGCTCGTCTAAAATAAGCAGATGATATTTTCCCCCGGCAATTTCTTTTCTAGTGATTACAAAACCCTCTTCTGCTGCTTTTTTATGCTCTCCTAAGGGCAGGGTGTCACCCAAAATACCGACAAATCCTTTACCAGTTCTTATAATCTTAAAATCAGGGGCAAGACGCTCTACGGATTTGTGTTCACCGGATTCCCAAGGACCTTTGATAAACTGCACCATAAGTGCCTGCTTGCCTGCACCTAAAAGCCTTAAAGCATTACCGAGCGCGGCAGTTGTTTTTCCTTTTCCATTGCCAGTAAATACTAATAACATATTATATTTCGCATACGCCCGCGACACAGGCCAGCTCTTTTTTTACTTCAGTCTCATCTTCTGTCTCATAAGTGACAATTTTAGAGAAATCTAAATTAACTAAACGTTTTTGCATTTCTTCGTATTTTTCGCGGGTGATTGTTTCATAAGGAGCGAGTTGATAGACGTGGTTTGAGCGGGGGAGAAAGGAAAGTCCGCCGACTAGGTTCCAGTTTTCATATACCCAATGGGCGACCTTTAGCCACTCGTCATCGGCGACCGAAATAGTGACGGATGGATTGTGTTCGGTAAAATGTTTTTTCACTATTTTCCAGTGTTCAAGCTGAGCAATTGCATCTAAATCTTCGCGGGTAATCGCGCTCTCTGGTGCCTTCACTGGGAATTCCAACACAAAGGTAGTTGCATTTTCCTCACTCTGCCCGACTTCTGGAAAGTAGGGAACGCCTTGGTCTTTGAGCATTTTGAAAAGCGTATCAGTAGCAGAAATACGAATTCGGCGGATATAGTACGGTGCATGGCGTGGGTGCATACCAGAAGCGCAGTCTACAGTCTGTGACACGGTACCAGAAGGCTTGACGCAAGTAATGCAGGTGGAAGGATTGATGCCAAAACGTTTTGCATATTTTTTGTTTGTCTCAATAGCAACAGCTCTCATTTTCTCCAAGATTTTTGGGTCACGCACTTTTTGGCAATCCCACTGCCCGGTAATAGATACGCCGAGCAATCTTTCTTGTTCGCAATTTTTTTTCCATTCTTTTGAAAGATAGGGGAAATAAGTGAGAGAGGATTGGTAAGTGCCCAAGATAGTTGCAATGCGAACTTTTTTTAGCAAACTTTCCTCTGTATCATCCGCTCTCGCGACTATTTCTGATAGATTACAAAATTGTTTTGATTGCAAAATAATTTCTCCACAAGGATTGGTGCCCCAGGCAGGGAAGTCATTATTTTTCCATTGTTTCAATCGGCGCGCCGGCAGGGTGTCCGCTAAACCTCCACGATTAAATATTCCTCGCTCACCGGAACCTGATTTTACGAGCGCGGTCCACTCATCCAGAAAATCTGTCGTTGAAGGTTTTACCTCATACACAGCCGAATTATTCGCAAGCATTCGCTGTCCTTCGGAGATATAAAATTGTCCCTTTTTAGAGTCCCGGATCGCTTCGTCATCTAGGTCTGAAAGGGAAATCATTGCGCTCCGGCGTACACCACCAGCCACTACGCATTCACCTATTTTGCACATTATGTCATGTGCATCCAGATTGGTGAGATGGCGCCCCTGCCTAGCCAGGATGCGCTCCCTAGTAAAGGTCAAAAGGGAACGGAGAGGCTCCGGTCCAGAGCTTTTTCCACCCATTATCTTGAGGCGGGAGCCAGCTGGACGAATATGGGAGTAATCAAAAATAACGTCCAGGCCGTCAAACCAGCTTTTCATCCCAAAAGACAAGGCGTCTGCCCATCCTTCCTTACTATCTGGGATTACATAGTTTAAAAATACTCCGCCAGTCTGTTTCTTTATTTGTGGCAAGGCTTGGATATTCTGGCTTTCAGCGGACCAGCCTACACCTGTGCCGCACATAGAGATATACATAATTTCGGCAAAATCCTGGAAGCATTTAGGGGCGACGTAAGAGCAGTTGTAAGCGCAGACATTAGTGCGGTGAGCGGCGCGGCCGGCAAATTGGAGTAATCGCATAGAAGGCATCGCTTCTTGATTTAAAATAGCTTCACGGATTTCATCGTATTCTCCATCAGTGAGTTTTCCATTAATATTCTCACGCATAAAAATCATATAGCGGTCTATCGTCTCAATCCAAGTTTCGCGACGGTCCTCCTCTGGTATCCAGCGGGCGTAGGTGCGGTAGTAAACAAATTCCGCGAGCGGATTCCTAAAATATTTCTTACTGTCAGAGACGAGTTGTTTAACATGTTCGGGTACAAAGCCGACTTTTTGCCGTACTAGTGAGCGTTCTTTTCTGTATAAAATATATGCCTTGGCAACGCCCGCAAATCCAA
>JAHFNF010000072.1 GCA_023267515.1 Candidatus Nomurabacteria bacterium
GTAGAAAAGGTAAGGCTGGCCGATAATATCGTCACGGAAATTCTTAAAAAAGACCCTATATATATTGAGATTTCGCAAGTCGTGGTGGCACTTCTTGGCACTAAAACTGTCGGCGTGCAAGGAGATGGCCGGACATACGGCTACCCTATAGTGGTGCGTTGCATTTCTTCCACTGATTTTATGACCATAAAAGGGGTAGAGCTCCCATCTGAATTGCGAAAATCCATTATTTCCGAGGTTACGAAGCATGGTTTTAATAGAGTATTTTTTGACGAGACACCAAAACCACCAGCAACCACCGAGTTGGAATAGGTCAAATTTTGGTGTATAATTAACGTATGAAAATAAATCTACAAGCGAAAAATATGGAACTCACTCCGGCTATCCGGGACTATGTGGAAAAAAGAGTGACAGATCTTGGCAAATTTCTAACCCGCATTGAAGAGAAAGGAGGGGAAGTGGTCGCTAATTTTGAAGTATCAAAAACGACTCATCACCATAAATCCGGGGATGTTTTTCGAGCCGAGTGCTCTATTGATATAGATGGCAAAAACTTTTTTGCCGGGCTAGATAAAGAAAGTCTTTACGAAGCGATTGATGATGTGAAAGAAAGTCTTTATCACGAAATCAGCCGTTCAAAAGAAAAGCGCCAAAACCTCATCCGCCGCGGCGCCCGTAGTGTCAAAAAAATGCTCAAAGGCCTTTCCGCTCGCAATCCATTTACCTCAAAATATGACAAGTGAGAGTTTATTTTGCAACTCTTGGAAAAATTTTACGGCGGTAAATAATTATTGCGATTAGTCCATTCATCAGCGTTAAGTAAATCGGGAAGCCAATTGAAGAAAAGTTCCACATTTTTACTGCGGCAAAACTTGAAATTGATGCTAGAAGTCCAGTAGTAAATGGCGCTGCGTTCTCTGTTTCCGGATACTTCCAAGATTTTAATATTGTTGGTACTCCCGCTAAAAGATCGCTGGCAATTGCAAATATGATTGCGATAATTGGCATTTTAGTAATGCCCCAAAGTATCAGAGCAAGAAGAGATAAAAATCCACATAAATAATCAAAGCGCTCCAACTTCCAATAAGAGTTTTTATTTACAAAGGAGGATATAAAGACAGTCAGCGGGCCAAAGCCAGACATAAATACAGGAATGACAGCCCACCGGACACCGCTGGCGAAAGCGGCAGCTGACCCGATAAATGGAGCAATAGACCAGAGCAACCAAGTAATCCTGTTTGGTTTAGTTTTTCCCCTTATCGTATCCCTAATGTAAGAATAAGCGCCTATTAGTTGGACAGTGCCTCCTACGAAAACTAAATATGGTAAATATTGAAGCATTTATTTAATTCTCTTGAATTCTTCCCAAGAGATTTCCTTTTTTCCTTCGGGGAGGACTTTTTTTATTGTAAATCCGCTGTCTGCAAATGAGGCATCAGTGATTATTATCCTTTTTTCATCTTTGAAAAAATAAGTTCGGGGCCAAGCAGAATATGCGCGGAATTTGTTGTAATTCTTCAGATTATTTTCTTTGGCATCGTCGGCTAAATCTATCAGCCCATCTTCTTTCTGTATTTTTTTGCAATTTGTTGCTTCCTTTTCATTTTGTGGAATAGGAGTTATTTTTCCAGCTACCAAGTTCGGCAGGGTTTTTAGTAGGAGCTGTCCGCCGATTTTTATTAGGCGCTTGCGCAAATCAGGGGCTTTTTCGTCAGCGCCAATTGGCACTATTTCTTGAGCTAAAATATCTCCAGCATCCATTTTAAAAGCCATTTGTTGTATTGTAACGCCCGTCTCAGTATCCCCATTTAGTATTGCGGATTCAACCGGGGATGCCCCGCGGTATTTTGGCAGTAGTGAGTAATGAATATTTATAGAGCCGAGGCGTGGCATATTGATAATATTTTCCGGCAGGATTTTTCCGTAAGCTACGACAATAGCTAAGTCAGCCTGCGCAAGACTCTGGAAAACAGTTCCCGAATCCTCTGGTTGTATGTATGGAATATTATTTTTTTCTGCCCAAGTTTTGGCTGGCGGGGGAGTGATGAGCATTTTTCGTCCCTGTGGTTTGTCCGGCGAGGTGACAATGAGTGTCGGCAAGTATCCGCCGGACTTTAAAATCTCTAATGTCTCACTTGCCACATCTGGGGTACCAAAAAATACAAATTTCAAATCTTTACTCATTTGTTTGGTTTTTCTTCTTTTACATCCTTAGCGTGGTCAATGAAAAGAATTCCATTTAAATGGTCTGTCTCGTGCTGGAAAATCTGGGCTAAAAGGCCAGAGGCACCTCGGGTGAATTTTTTACCTTTTTCATCCAACGCCTCAATGCTCGCTTTTTCCGAGCGATGGGTTTTTCCGTAAAGCCAGCGGACAGAAAGGCAGCCTTCCGGCAGCCACTTTTTCTCTCGGGAGAGTTTGGATATTTTTGGGT
>JAHFNF010000010.1 GCA_023267515.1 Candidatus Nomurabacteria bacterium
TAGAGTTTTATATAACCCGTTAACTCTTGAACTAAATTTAAAGCCCTAGGAGTTGAGAAACTACCGGTTTGTTGAAACCGACGATTAGATCATTTTCAATGATAATGACTGGCACCCCCATCTGCCCGCTACTCTCTATCATTTCTTTACGTTTTTCAATATCTGAGGCCACATTGTACTCTGTATAAGCCACATTATTCGCCTTGAAATACTCTTTAGCCATATGGCAGAAGTGACAAGACGGGGTTGAATATATCGTTACCTTTTTCATAGTTCTATTATATCACTATGACCCTGAGTTTTTCGAATGGGCCATATTTTTATTTTAGCATACTTCTGTGCGGGATGCGAGAATCGGACTCGCGCCTAATGCTTGGGAAGCACTCATTCTACCACTGAACTAATCCCGCGGTACTGTAAACATTATCCTATCAAACACCTTTTAGATTTGGAAATACTCATTCTACTACTCTACTAATCCCGCAGGCAACTTTTTTATTTAAACCAGCTTTTAATCTTAGCCCAAAAGCCAGTTGGTGGCTTTGGCGCAGTAGCTGATTTGCTTTGATCGTCCACTACCACTACTAGCCCCTCCCCGTCCTTCGCAAGGCCAAATTTATCACGGATGCTGGCTTCTACGCCCTTCTCGGTATTTAGCTTATCTATCTCCCCTGAAAGCTGCGTTTTTTGATTTTCTAGCTCGGTGAGTTTCTCCTGCGCAATTTTCTTATTTTTAGCAGTCTCTTGCGCTTTCTCCGCAAACTTTATTACATTCCAAGCAAAAAACAAGATAAAGATGGCTAAAAGAGCCAAACCAAAATAGGAGTGCAAAACTCTTTTAAACCAATTTTCTTGATGATTTCTCATAATTTGCTATACTATTTTAACATATGCTTTTAGACAAAAAAAATAGAAAAAAGATTCAGGTCATTTGGACAGTGCTCTGCGTACTCATCATCATCAGTATGATTTTACTTTATACGCCTGTCTTCCGCCTACGTTAGTTTTCACTCTTTAATTTTCGCCATTGCGCATCATTTTAATGAATACATCTTGCGGGATGTTTACTCTTCCGCGATCACGCATTTTGCTCTTGCCTCTTTTTTGTCGCTCCAGTACTTTCTTTTTTCGGGAAACATCTCCCCCACCCACCATTTTACTGCCCTTCATCAGCACGTCTTTACGGAAGGCTTTTACCGTACGCGAGGAAATTATCCGGCCCAAAGCCACTCCTTGAATTTTCATTTCAAATTGCTGACGAGGTAAAATTGCGTGCAGTTTTTCCACAGCGCTTTCGGCCTCCTCTACCACCTTTTTCTTTGACACTACCCTAGAGAATGCCGGCACTGCTTCGTCAGCCACTAGCACATCTAACCGGGTCACATCTGCCTTACGCATCTCTCCTATTTCATAAGAGATAGATCCGTAGCCAGAAGTAGCGCTCTTTAATTCATCAAAAAAATTTCGCATCAATTCGCGGAGTGGCATTTGCAAAGTCACCGCCCCGCGATTATCTCCAAAGTTCTCCGTCTCGCCCACTTCTGCTTCGTGATCAAAAAGCAACTGCATTATCGGACCAAGATAGACTGACGGCGAGATAATTTTTACTTTTACCCAAGGCTCGTGAATTTCTTTAATTTTACTTTCGTCCGGAAAAAAATGCGGAGAATATATTTTTTCCTTTGATCCGGAAAGCAAGACTACTTCGTAGGTAATAGAAGGGGTAGTAACTACTAGAAAAAGATTGAACTCACGCCTTAGACGCTCAGTAATTATTTCTAAATGAAGCATTCCGAGAAAGCCACAGCGATATCCGCGTCCAAGAGAGCCAGAAGACTCTTCTTCGTAAGAAAAAGCCGAGTCCGAAAGTTTTAATTTGCCGAGAGCCGCTTTTAGTTCGTTGAATTGATCCGCATCTTCCGGAAAAATAGAAGCCCAAACCACTGGCATTGCTTTCATATATCCAGGAAGTGCAGGAAGTGGATTTTTAGAACTGGTGATAGTGTCTCCTACACTCGCGATACCAGGCTTTTTTATACCAGTAACAATGTAGCCAATGTCTCCGGAGGTGAGAAACTCGCATTGAGTTTCTTCCGGCGAAAAAGTGCCTACTTCAAGTGAAATAAATTTCTCCTTGGAAGCGGAGAAAAGCAAGTAATCATTTTTTCTCACTTCTCCGTCTAAAATGCGCGCGTAAACTATCACCCCTTTATGATTTGAATATTTAAAATCAAAAACTAACGCGCGCAGATTATTTTGTTCTTTATAAACTTCTTCAGGGTGGGGCACTCTTTTTATTACCTCGGCAAGTAGATTTTCTACACCCTCGCCAGTTTTCCCAGATACTAAAAGTATCTCCTCAGGTAAACATCCTAAAAGCTTTACTACCTCCTCTTTTACCTCCTCTACCCGAGAAAGCGGAGAGTCTATTTTAGATAGCACTGGGATGATTTTAAGGCCTCCCTCGCGCGCCATTTGAAGCGTAGTAAGGGTTTGAGCCTGCACTCCTTGGGTTGAGTCAACCAGTAAAATTGACCCTTCTACGGCCTTTAAAGCTCGTGAGACTTCATAGGAGAAATCAATATGCCCAGGGGTATCTATCAAGTTTAAAATATAGTTTTCCCCACCCATTTTGTGCTCCATCCTTACCGGCTGCATCTTGATAGTAATACCACGTTCACGCTCTAATTCCATTGTGTCTAGCACTTGCTCACGCATTTTGCGTGTTTCAATGGTATGTGTAATTTCCAGCATTCGGTCCGCCAGAGTGCTCTTGCCGTGATCAATGTGGGCAATAATGCTGAAATTCCTAATATGCTTCAAATCCATAAGTGCTCTTATACTAGCAGAAAACGCTGAAAATTTCAGCATAAGTTACTAATGATTAATACTTGAAAAAAATCATCAAAATGCTAGTATAAAAGTAGTTGCACTACATTGGTAGTGTAATTGTCCTTTTCATCATTCACTCATAAAACCAAAAAATTATGAAAAAAAATCTTGTATCACCCACCAAGACACTGGTAATTGGAACTAACCAGCTAACTGCCGTTCAAGCTCAATCCGCTGTGAAAAAAGCTTTTCCTCACGTAAAAACCCACCTTCGAGAATACCATGAACGTGGAAACCAGGAACAAGGTTCCAGAGAACAAAAATTTACGTTGGAGCTTAACCTAAAAGCGAATGAAAAACCAAAAGATGTTATTGAAACTTTGCTCACTCAGCATAAGCTCAGGGCTTTTCATCCCAACGGGCACGAAAGCACATTGGTCATACACGACTTCACAAGCTTCAAACACTGACAAAAAAGCCGGCATTCTACCCGCTGAACCTCGAGTTCGGCGGGTATTTTTTTACCCTATTACAGTCAAAGTCCCCCACATACCCATCGCCCGATGCGAGCCGATAGAACAGTAGTATTGAAATGTTCCTGCTTTATCTACGACAAATTGCATCGTATCACTTTCTCCTGTACCAATAGTTTTTGTAGCCGCATTAAATTCGTCTATGACAATATTGTGAGTGCCACCTGTATTTTTAAAAGTAATTTTTACTGTATCCCCTTTTTTCACCGAAAGAGTAGCTGGTAAGAATTTAAATCCTTGATTCTCAATCGTGAATTCTTTTAGCGACGAAGTAGCAGTGCCGGTAGTGGTATCAGTAGCGGTAGTATCAACTACTGGATTTATAGTTTCTAAATCACTGCTGTTGCTACTAGTAGTTTCAGATGGAAGATTTACTGGCACAGACGCACTTTTCTTAAATAAGAAGAAGCCGGCGACAAGAATAATAATAACGATTAAAACGAGTGGTCCTTTTTTCATATATTTTATTTATTTATTAATAATAGGGAATTATAACATACTAGGCAAAACCAGGAAAGAAATCTTTTTTTATATGACTTCTGGCTACCCCCATTTCTAGAAGTGTTTTCTCAAATGCTCTCACCGCTGTAAAAGGCCCAGAAAGATAGAAAACTCGCTCCTGCCAATCCGGCGCTTCTTTTTCAATCATTGCTCTATCAATATATCCAACTTTGTGAAGCCACGGCACCGGCACTGCCTTTTTATCTGTAAGGGTGTAGATAGTTTTAATACCATATGCTTTTGAACGATCAAAAAGATCTTTATAAGCTATGTCCGAAACAACTTTGTTTGAATAAAATAGCACGATATCTCGCTTTTCTTCTTGGTCAATGATTGATTCAGTCATTGATCGAAATGGGGTAACGCCGATACCGCCAGCCAAAAAAGCGAGTTTTTTATTTTTGTTTTTTGGCAGGACAAAAGCCCCGGCCAGCTGTGAGGCAATTATTGTGTCCCCTGTTTTCAGCGCATAAAGTTCTTTTTTAAAACTGCTCCCCTTTGGGTAAAACTTTACACCCATCACTATATCCTTGCGGGTGGGAGAGGAAGCAATAGTAAAGTACCTGCGGCTGCCGCGTGAATCAGTGGATTGGTGCGCGAGGGTCCACTCAAAATATTGACCTGGTTGAAAAGCCACTCGCTTATCGGTCTTGAATATAAAATCGTAAACATCGGACGCTACCTTTACTTTGGCTTTTAGTTTCAATATTAGTTTTTGCTTCGGGCTCACAAGGTATGAAAAAATATTCCCGAGAACCAAGGCGAGCTCTGGCGTGGAGTAAATAGAGCCAATGTGTAGTGAAGGGATAAATAGTAAACCGACCAGGGATCCGTATAAAATGCGTAGGATCTTGGAGGGAGGCGTAGTGAGCGGTTCGGTGAGCATAATAAAAGCAAAAAAGAAAAGTGGGGAATAAAAAAGAATCTGACCGGCAAGCTTGAAGGAATTAGCGGAGGAAAAATGGGACAAAAAAATACCGACTGTGGCCACCAGCATAAAACTTGCTACTAAATCCGTTCTTTTTATTTTCCGCGTAATCAGAAAACCGCCGACAAAGACAAAAGGCAGGAGCGCTAATGTGCCCACCCACCAGCTGGCCGACTGGCCGAGAGCTATCCCAGTGATGGCCACTGCGAAAGCGGCTGGATTAAAAATGTGTTTTTTCTTTATTGCTAAAATAAATTTTGAAGCCATCGCCCAAATAGACGCCCAAAGCGCAAACAATAAAAACCCAGTGTCGGTAAAAGAGGTGGCTGGAGTAATAATGAATGCTAAAATGAGCGCAGTAATATAAACAGATTCCACATTTGTCGGCGCCCGAAAAACCCGTGAAAAAATAATATTCACCAAAAAACAAGTCAAAATAAAAACCAAAGAAGATGAAAGGAGTAAAATCGGGTTATACGGCAGAATGCCAAATATAGAGAGTATTATAGCTACTGCTAAAAGACCAAGAAGATAATAAAGCACCAGGCGGTACATCGTTATTTTATTTAAAAAATTGTCTATAAATCTCATAAATTATTATTTAGCACATATCCTTTAAACCCTGAGGTTTCGGTGGCGATGCCATCCTTATCAATCATATATCCCTCAAAGCCAGGTAAATTTTCAATAAATCTTATACCCTCTCTACCCATCGCAAAAGCGGCAGTAGCAAACCGATCGGCCTCGTAAATATTTGGCCCAACTACCGTAAAACTAACAATCTCGGTTATGCGCCTATCTCGGGCGTGCGGATTGTAAATATGTTGTCCTAAAACATAAGTGCCCGAAGTGGCGATACCGATATCGCTCACCGAGATTACTTTCACTATTATTTTTTTTTCTTTATCAAACGGATCTCGGATGCCTACTTTCCAATCCTCACCATCGCCATTTTTCCCACGAGCTTCTATGTCCCCTCCGGCCTCCACGTAAAAATTCTCAAAACCAGCTCTTTTGATAATCTCCGCCGCGTTAAAGATCGCCCAGCCCTTTACTAGTCCAGACGGATCATAGGTCCCATCTGCTCTTATTATATCAAAGTATCCGTCCGTCAACTTTTTTGTTTCTTCAGCAAGGGCAAAAACTTCTTTCATATCTTTGCTCCAAAACTCTTCACTAAGTTCACCAGAATTTACGCGGGATATTTCACTTGTATTCTTGTACGTGCTAAACTTCTCGTCAACATATTTGAAGTAAGAAAATACCTCGTCAAAAATTTCTTTTGTCGCAGAAGAGTCGGAGATTTCCACCGTGATTCCCATTCCCATTAATAATCTTGTTTCTTTCATACATAATTAACTCATTGCAAGGCTTAGTGCGGATTGTAAAGACTCCCTAAATGCCATACTAGTATCGGTGGCGCCAGAAACAATATTTACTTTATAGCTTTGGGCGGCAATGGCCTCCGAACGCAGACGTGGCATCGCAACACTATTTATATGCCTAGAAGTATTGCGATCACTTGGGTAATCTAGAAAATTTACTTCTGCAATTTTGCCATTGGTAATTTTAGCTTCTACCTGCACATAGCCATAGTACGCATCTACTGAATCTCCTGTAAAAGTACCATCTGCGTATAAGTTTTTAGGAAGTATTGGAGGAGGAATTACTGGTGGTTTTGGAATAGGAATTGTTTTTGGTGGCGTAGGTGTAGGAGTAGGAGTAGGAGGTAATATTGTAGTTGTTGGAGCTGGTTCCACATAGGCAACTTCCCCACTCGTGCGATTATAAAACACGTAGAAGGCAAAAGAAATTATTACAAAAATTGATAATAAAAATTTTTTCATATACCCTTTGGTATACGTTTTTATTTTCATTTTTGGTGCAAATTTTAATACGTTCCGTATGGCATTATCCGAATAAACTTCGCTTCAATTTGCCCAATATTATTTGGAGATCCGATAACCACAGCAAAATCTCCGACTTTTATAGTTTCTCGGCCTACCTCTTCCCGGCCATTTAAAATTTTTGTTTCATCCGCCAAAAAAACAGACTTTTCTACATTATTTTCATCAGCTACGATAAATGTCGGCAGAGCTATATCCACCACCTTTCCCACTGCGCCGTGCGCGTTTGGCAGGTCATCTAAATCTAGAAGTCCCTTATGGTTGGAAGCGCCAAAATTGGACATATAGTTTTCTCCCCAATCTTTATCAAATGAAGCTTTATTCGCTCCAACAAAAACACCAGCATTAAAAATAACAGAAGCCAAGAGTAAAGACCCGAGTATATACAGAACTTTTGTAAAAGATTTTGAATTAAAAAACTTTTTTACTTTTTCTCTTGTCTCTTGCATATATTATATGAATTAAAATGATAACGATAATCTACTCTTGTTAAATTGTAAAACCGCATAACGCAAGGAAATAAAAAAGACAAAGACTAGAGCGAGAGAGAGGATCAAGCTCATCACTGGTATTGAATCTGTGAGGGTGAGAGAAAACTCTTTCCAATATTTCAGCACTGTGGAGCCGTTGGAAAAAACCAAAGAAAAATAGCGATAAAATCCAGAGTGAAGAAAATCTTGAGAGAGCGCTCTGAATTCAAAAATAGAGCCAGCCAATGAACCGAGACTGAAAGAAGACAACACCCAAAGTCTGGTTCTAGCTCTGTTTTCTGATCGCTTTACTAATTCTAGCCAAATATAGCCTGACAGATCTTCTTTTGGTTCATATTTTGCCTTTTGAAAGACATTTTGTAGATTAGTGTTCACGTCCATATTATACGATATTTTTTAATAATTTGGTGCATTTTTATTGAGTATTTTTCCGCAACACTTCCAACGCTCGGCGATGCTGGCTCTTTACTGTATTTATTGATTTGCCTAAAACTTTCCCTATTTCATCAAAAGTCATTTCTTCCTGATAATGTAAGACGAGCACCGCGCGGTGCGTAGCGGGTAGAATTTCCAAGATTGAATTCAAAAACTCTGCGTCTTGCAGCTTTTGCAGTGCCTCAGAAGGTAAAATTCTCTCATCTGGAATATTGTCAGCAAAGGAAGCTTCATTTAGTTCAGGATCGTTATTTTCCAGGTCGGAAAAATTGAGAATTTTTTTCTTCCGCAAAAAATCCAATGCTGTATTCTTGGCAATAGTGAAGATCCAAGTCTTGAAGCTCGCTTTGGCGACATCAAATTTGGATAAATTTTTCCATACCTTAATAAAAGTCTCTTGGGTTATGTCTTCAGCATTCCCCCGGCCGGCCAAACGAGCGACAAAGTTGTAAACCGGTGAGGTGTATTTTTCAATCAGGCTTTTTAGCGCCTCCTGGTCGCCATCCTTATACGAAAGAATAAGCCCTTCATCATTATCAACTTGGGTCATAAGTTAAATATATCACAAAAAAACTACTGCACCATTCCAGACACTTTCCCGTATAATATGATATAGTAAGGGGGGTCATTTATTATTTATAATTAAAAAGAAAAATTATGGAAACAACAAACAAGGAGGTAAACAAAGGAGAAAAGTGTGATTATGGATCCTGCGGGGGTATGTGCTCTTGCAGTAATTGCGGGATGAGCGCTTGCAGTATGGGATACTGTGGCACTGGTTATAAAAAACACAAGATTTTGAAAAAGCTATTCTGGCTGATCGTGATGGTGATAATATTCAACCTTGGGATGGAGCTCGGCGAATTGAAAGGAGAAATTCGTGGAGGACACGAACGTTTTGGAAACGAAATGATGAGATACGATGGAAATTATAATGGTTTTGGTATGATGGGGAATAGAATATTCAACACTCCGACCACGCCACCTACTCCTACCATCCCTCAATAATTAGTTCACGCTCACACTCTCACGCAAATGGTCTTTTTCCTTTTCAAAACAATAACGACAACATAAAAGTTTGCGAGAAGGTCTAGTGCTGTCATCTGAACAATAATTTTCCGTAGGAACACCACAAAAAACACATCTTCCAATGATGTGTTTTTTGCTATTGGGCACCACATCTGTCGTCATCCTATTGTCAAAGACAAAAAGAGTGCCATTGAAATGCCCCCCGGGATACTCCTGCATATAGGTGTGGATACCGTCTTTGAGCTGGTAAATATCTGAAAATCCTTCGCGCTTTAAAAGACAAGTGGCTTTTTCACAGCGAATGCCTCCGGTACAGACAGTGACAACTTTTTTATCTTTTAGACTTTTAAGTTGTTTTATCTTTTTAGGTAAATCGCGAAAGTTTGCGAGCCCCGGATCAATAGTCCGGTCAAATTTTCCGCTCTTTATCTCATAATCATTTCGCAAATCAAGCACCACAAAATCTTCGTTGTTCTCATACCATTT
The DNA here is from genome assembly GCA_023267515.1 of Candidatus Nomurabacteria bacterium. Classification (GTDB taxonomy): domain Bacteria; phylum Patescibacteriota; class Minisyncoccia; order Phycocordibacterales; family UBA9973; genus UBA9973. The sequence goes on from JAHFNF010000010.1 coordinate 9,143, forward strand.
TTGGAGTTCGGATGCTGGCAGTCTCGTAGCGGTTTCCTTCGCCACATCAAACTCCCCCGCCTCCAAAGTCACCACTTCTTTTCGCACTACAATTTTAAGCTTTGGAAAAGCCGAGCCTGTGCCAACGCTTTCTTTTACCACTATGTCCGCAAATAATTCATCGCTCTTCAAAAATTTCTTATATTTTTCAATATTTTCCCCAATCCCTTCAAAAGTAGCATTTACACCTTCCGACGCCACTATCATCCTACCAGTAAGCCCAAGGTCTTTGCATATACTTTTATGCGCCAATACAACCGCCTGCGGATCTACAACATTGGTAAATTTATAAAATAATATAATTTTAAAGTCTTTCTCCATAACCCTGTCGCCTTACATCGGAGCGTACTTGCTCATTTTGTTCCAGAAAAAGGCAAACAAATTACCTATTACATTCCCTACAATAAAAGCGATAATAATAAGTAAAATAGCACGGCCAAAGCTAAAAGGCAAAATAGTCATCGGGTGATCTATAAAATGCATCATATGCACAAAGTCAGAAAATGCCTGCGCCCAATTAAAGGCTACTAATAAAACCCAAACCAAATGCAAAAACGCCGCAAACGTGCCCAGCGTCAAACCTAATCTTTTTCCATTTATATTATTCATATTTTTATAATTAGACTAATAATACTTAATTATACACTACAACTTGATTTCCTCTTTCCAGTCGGGTGGTTTATCACTTTTGACAAAAGTCGCAATACGTATTAATATGAGACAAAACAGTATATAAACAATTTCAAACAGTTAAAACCAAAACGATATGACACAGAACTTCTATGAAAAAGCAAAACAGAAAGATCGGGAATGGTCACCAATCTTGGGCTCTTATGCCTCTTCATTTGACCAATCAAACGGCATTAATTACTTTGCGGGAAACTCTCTTGGTCTTATGCCAAATGGATTTAGAAAAAAGCTGTTAAAGCATGCCGATATTTGGCAGACGGAACAGCATAACGGACACTTCAAAGAGGATGGCACAAAAAGTGATCGTCCGTGGTGGAAGTACCAAGAAAAACTGGTACCTACTGCATCTGAATTACTTGGCGCCAGCCCAAATGCAAAGTACCCTGAAGTAGCGCTTTTCAACACTTTGTCGGTAAATAACCGAAACCTGATTGAGACATTCTGCACATACCTGCGAGACACAAGTAATGGTGCAGAGATTCCAACCATTATCAGTATCAAGACAAACTTTCCGTCTGATGATGTGGGATTAAAGTACGCACTGCGAGTTGTGTTCGGAAAAAAGTACAAACTGGTGGAAGTAAATCCTATTACAGGATACGGCCTATATGATTTTGATAAGTTGATTGAAATCATAGAAAATGAGCCGAACGTAATAATGGGATTTTTCCCAGGTCTCTGCTACATTACCGGACAACGCTTCCCCATTCAAAGAATAACGGAGGCATTACACAAGCGTGATGCAATAGCTGGCTTTGATTTGGCTCACTCAATGGGAAACTATCAGCTCAATCTCCATAATGAGAACGTTGATTTTGCTACTTTCTGCGGCTATAAATATTTGTGCGGTGGACCAGGAGCAGTGGGCGGAATATTTGTCCATGAGAAATGGTTTGACGTTCCTGAGTTTCTGTACGTATCTGGTTGGTTTGGTGTACACGAAAAAGACCGATTTAACTTTAATCCGGAAAGCTATCGTCCAGCGCCTGGCGCGTGGGGATTCCTTCAAAGCAACGACCAAGTTTTCAATACTCTTGGCGTGGAAGCTTACTTTGAACTTGTTGAAAAACACGGGAAAGACAACATTTTCAAAAAGAATGAGGAAATTTCAACTTTTATGTATGAATGCTTGAGCAGTATTCCGAAAGTAAACATCATCACTCCTAAACCATACTCAGAAAGAGGATGTCAGATACTTTTCAAAGCGCACATGTTCAAAGTTGATTACGTGCTTGGGGCTCTTAAAAAGAGGAACTTTTGCGAGAAAAGAGGTGGGGATGCAATCCGTGTTGCTCCATTGGCTTACAATAAATTTTCGCAAGTTTGGGAATTTGCGGAAGATTTACACTCCTGCTTGCAAGTGTAAGAAAGAAAGGGTCAGCGATAAAAATCATCGCTGACCCTTTTCTATTTCTACAATTTAATTTCCTCTTTCCAGTCTGGCGGAACACGTCCTTTTTCAAAGCGATTTATGGAGATTTTCTTGGGTACTGCCATATACATCCGGCGCAAGCTTGGCGCCAAAAATTCGCTTGTGGGAACGGGAGTTTTGTTTTTCTTGGCATAAAAGACCTTGATCGCATCTTCTAGTTCTTGGCCGCCCAACTCTTTTGCCTCTGCCTCTATATAAATGCCGCATCCTGCACCTTCTAGAACTGTGGAATCATAAATCACAATAAATATATTTCCATTCGCCCGAATATTTTTTGAGTGTTGCGACTCGGCCGAAGAATTCCAAATGAAATTATATTTATCATCAGGCACTGCATAAACCGGCGAATTCCATGGCTTTCCTTCCGGCGTGATAGAAGCAATCGTTATATAAGGAATTTTCTCAATAATCTCTTTTGCTTTTTCTTCTAGGTTTTCCATACTATTTAAAAAGCTCACTTAAAGCTAAGTAGTAGCCTGGATAATACAAGCCGTATTCCCTTTCCTTAATGTTTGATAAATCCAATTTACCACTTGGTCCTCCTGAATAAACTTTTGACCCCTTAGCTAAAGAAATATCAAACTCAACTAAGCCGTCATATACATTTATATTTTCTTTGTACACCCCAGCCACCTTATTACAGACCAAAGGAGAAATACTACCAAATTCATTTTCAATTTTCTGGAAACTAATACCCTCTTTTTTTAACTTATTAAAAAGGTCTGGAATATTTTTTTCAGGGTTTCCGTTCCAATAAATTATTATATTTTTTGCTTCGGGTGATAAAAAGAAATCGGGCGTCTTTCCAAAGACTGAGTATTTATTTTTAACTATTTTATGTGTCCAATTTAATGCTGGAAAGTAGATAAAGGTATATAGAGTATTTTTTCCGTCGTGTAGAGAAATTATTGTACTAAAATACTTTCCGCCCTTTGCATAAACTGCCGTACCGTCTATAGGATCAACAGCTAAATAATACTTTCCTTTATTATTAAATTTTTTTACAGATGGTGTATCTTCCTCTGCCATTAAGCGACAACTAGTTAAATCAGTTTTGGCTAACTCTTGCAGTAAAAACTCTTGGACTGCTAAATCCGCTTCGGTGACAATATCAACTGCGCTATTACCAGTACTATATTTATTGTGTTGATTTATATTCTCTTGCATTTTATAAGCAAGATTCCCCGCTTCAATAAAAAAAGGTTCTAGGCTTTGTAATGTTTCTACTAAATTCATAATTTATGACTTTTCAACCATATCTTTTTAAAAATCGACACGGAGAGAGTTGAAAGGATAAAGGCGAGGCTAGGAACAATCGCATTTAGAAATGGCTTTGGAAGCTCGGCAAAATAGAAAAATAAGACAACGACAATGTAAGTAAGTACTGAAATTAGGATCTTACGAGCAGGGCTCGTCTCCCACGCTTTATCTGCCTCCACCCGCATATTACGCTTCTTGATTTCCTCTATTTCCCTTTTTAATTCCTGTATTTCGTCCATAAATTTAATACTACACCCGACAAATAAAAAAACAACCGAGTAAATGAATACTCGGCTGTTCAATATAATAATTCCCTTTTTACTCAACAAGGTAGACGTGTTGAAAAAAACAATTCGCTGAAGGCAAGCGCTTTTTCAACAAAACTGACTCCTATGTTCTCGTGAACACCGTGCATATTGCAGGTATCATTCGCGAGTGGGATAAGCAGTGGTTTTACTCCGACAATATCCATAAAATGTCCAACCACTGGTATACCTCCGCCAGTAAACTTCTCCAGGGGTTCTTCGCCATATGCTTTTTCAAGAAGAAAGTTTAGGTGGTCACTAATCTCCTTGCTTAAGTTAATCCTTATGGGTGGATGGTGAGAATAAGCTTCCATCTCAAGGTCAACATAGTCCGGAGCGTGTTTGCGAAGGTATTCCATAACCAAATCAGTCATTTTGTGCGGATCTTGTTGTCCCACAAGACGAAGGTTCAGGCCGAACTTGGTCTCTCCCGGAATTATATGCTTATAACCTTCGTGGGCATTCCCTGCGCTAATCCCCATTACTTCAATGGTCGGCAAAAGGCCGATAGCTGTGAACGGATTGAGTGCCATCGAAAAGTTTCTGACACCAAAAACTTCTTTCAGATTTACTTTTTGAGCGAGTTTTTGGTTGTTTGTCTGGACATGACCACTCCGCAGTAAATCCGTAGGAAGATGCTGGCTAAATCCTGGAACTTCTATCTGACCGTGACTTTCAGAGTACAAGGATAAGATGAGTTGGGAAGCTTCCACTACGGAATTGAAAATTGCACCACCAGCAAGTCCAGAGTGATTGTCTTTATTCGCAGTTCTCACTGTAACCTTGATGTTTGCAAGGCCACGCAATGATAACTCAATCACAGGTGTAGTACCAACCATCTCACCATCGGACACAAGCATATAATCCGCTTTGAGCTCTTCTTTGTGCTCTTCAATCACCTTTTCAATACCTGCACTGCCAGTTTCTTCATTCCCTTCAATAAAGAACTTTACATTACAAGCAAGTTGACCTGTTGCGATTAGCTCTGTTACAGTAAAGATGTGTACTAGATTTTGCCCTTTATTGTCGGTAGCTCCCCGGCCATAAAGAATTCCATCTTTCTCTTTTAACTCAAACGGTGAGGTGACCTTCCACTCGTCCGGATTGACTGCCACCACATCATAGTGTCCATACACCAGGATTGTTGGTAAGTTCTTATCCTTTACATAGTGAGCAAAGAGAATGGGGTTTAGGAGTTCAGATTTCCATAATTCCACTTTTACTCCAGCATTTCCAAAAAGGGTAATGAGGAAAGCAAGGCAATTATCAATTTGTTCAGGTTCTTGGTGACCTGGCAGTGAAACGGTTCTGAAGCCGACATACTGCTTTAGCAGGTTTAAATAACGGTTGTTCACAGTATTATTGTCAGTGATTTAAGTGCTGACGCCGCACTTTTAAAATTATCAATTTACTATTTAAATCAAACTAAAAAATATCATATAAAACTTAATTAGTCAAGAATAAAAATTTATGATTATATGCTAAAAATGGCAAAATTAAAAGGCGGAGAGCTTCACAGCGGCCGCCTTTCGTTTTACTAACCACAAAAAATCAATTTGATAATTAAAACCTGCCGTGGTCACCTGCCACTGGCACTTTGAAAACTACCCAAACAAAAAACTCAAGCACAGGCCAAAGTTTTACAGAATCTAATATTGGATTTACCCAATTTGTCATTAAACAGTAACCAGACCTATGGGGCGACTGATGATGCTGAGCATGATTCTTTTTTGATTGGAGAAGACCAATCTTTTGTAATAAAACTAAAAACTTTCCGTTTTCTTTGTCTGTCCTGTGAGAAATTGCATGAATTTCTACTGTCTGAGAACCGTATATAAAAAGAAGTAGGGCTGTCTGCCAGCTAATGTCTGTAAGCAGGTAGATAATCGGGGTAAGCACAATTGCTAAAATAATCGCAGCGAGGTTTCTTTTCAAATACGAGTGTTTTACAAAATCCCTGGGTTTCTGATGGTGAATCAGATTTGGAATTATAAGATACTTTCCAATACCAAGAAATTTCCATTCGGGTTTTCCATAAGTGTCTTCCCACCAATGAATCACTCCGGAAACAAAATCTGCAATAATCATAATAAATAAAACTCGAGCCATAAAAAGCACGAGTGGTGCGAGGGTGTAGAGTGTGTTCATGAGAGAAAGTTTTAGTGGGTTTAAACTATTTTTTACTCAAAGAAAATTTATAGGTATCATAATAGCACAAGATAAAAAATTATCAAGGCTTGAAGAGGGCTTCTAACTCTGCTCGTTTTTTCGGATCAAACTTCGCTTCAAAAAGTTTAAAGACGATTTCTTTTTCCTCAAACTTCTTTTCCATTGATATATCAATTAGTTCGTCTAGGGTGACAGTTTTTAGAGTTATCTTTTCGCCGGCATCAAGATGAAGGTCTGCTACTTTTTTCAAACCCTTGGCGATGAAAGTGTAGACTACCCAGTCTATCTTGCCTGTAGGATGCTGCGCATCCCAGAGAATAAACTCTTCCGCCTCATAGCCAGACTCTTCAAGAAGCTCACGTTTTGCCGCGGCAAGTATGTCCTCCCCTTCATCTACTCGGCCGCCAGTAGCCCCTATAAATGGCTCTTTGCCTGGCTGTTCTTGCTCGGTCAAAATAATTTTGCCGTCTGGAAGTACCGGAAAAACAACGACGGTATCTGGGCGTTTCAATTTTTCAAATGTTGCTTTTGTGCCATCAAACACTTCTTGCTCCCATTGGTACACATCAAAAAGAACTCCTTTAAAAACTCTTTTGGCGTTGTCAGGAATAGGTTGTTTAGATTTTGGTCGCTGTATTTCCATCAGTCCATTATATCACGCTACCTTTTCAATCTCGGCGACGACGGCCATATGGTCACTCACGCCATCTACTAGTTTCACATTTGTGGCTTTGTAAGTTGAAGTAGTGAAAAGTCCATCCACCATGAGCATTAGCCCTGGTACTCGGTGAAGTTTCTGATCAAGGCTCGTCTTGTATTCCTCTGGAATGTTGTCTTTATATTTTTTCGCTAGGCGAGAAAAAGTTTCCCGGCCACGTGGCGCATTCATATCGCCACAGAGAACAAATTCTCCTAGCTTATCTAACTCTCGGAAAAGCATATCAAGGGTTTCTAGTTGATACGGAGTGGCTTCGCCATTCTTAGTCAAAGTAAAGTGCGTAGTTATAAATCTATAATTTTTTCCACCTTCATCTTTCGTATCTATC
>JAHFNF010000011.1 GCA_023267515.1 Candidatus Nomurabacteria bacterium
TTTAATAAAAAATATATGGAAATAACAATAGAAGAAATCCAAAAAAAGTTTGATAGTCTGCCAGAGGAATTAAAATGGGCAATAATGGCGGCAGATGTGGATAGTAAAATTATTGAGATAGCGAAAAAAGAGGAGCTGAACAATGTGCAGATGGGGCAGCTGGCACTTGAAACCAATGTGGTGATGTTCGGCTTTTATCCGCCGGAAAAATTTGAAGAATCCCTTAAAGGCAGTCTAGGCCTCCCAGATGAGAAGATAAAAGCTATCGCCAATGATGTGAATGAACTGATATTAAAAAACATCCGAGAAAAATTAAAAACTGGAGCGCCGGTGGGCGAAGAAACCACCTCGGAGAAAGACGATAAAGAAATACTTAAAAGTGCCGGTATTGAAATAGCGGAAGATAGCGTAATGCCGACAAAGATACCGATTCGGACTATCACTGAAAACCGCGAAGAGCTGCTCAAAGGGATGGAGCATCCAGAGCTCATTGCCGGAAAGACCCCTCCGCCAATGATCCAAAGCTCAAAACTAGTCGGCTCTTTCCAAATACCAGCGACTAAGACAGAATATAAAATGGACAATATGACAAAAGGTGGGGGCGCGCCAGCAGTGGCGACTCCGACAGTCAAAGATGGAGAAGGAGCTTTGGCGCCAAAAGCAGATCCATACCGGATGCCAATAGAGGAGTAGATTTAAGAATAAAATATGCAATTTAAAGTACCACAATTTTTAGACATAGAAGACAAGATTTTCGGCCCTTTCACTTTCCGGCAATTTGCGTACCTCGCTGGTGGAGGTGGCCTTTGTTTTGTCATATACAAAGCAATGCCCTTATATATAGGAATATTTATTATGCTGCCCGTACTGGGAATGTCTCTCGCTCTCACTTTTTATCGGATAAATAATAAACCCTTTATTTTTGTTCTTGAATCCGCTTTTAGATACGCTATTGCGGACAAATTGTATATCTGGAAGAGAAGGTTAAAAAAGCCTGGAACCAAAAAAGAACAAGAAGAAGCGGCCGCTAAAAAACAGATTGCAATGGCTAGGACGCAGCGGCTCGGGACTAGTCGGTTGAAAGACTTGGCTTGGAGTTTGGATGTACTAGACTTAAAAAAAGAAAAGCAAAAAGCAATTTAAAATAAATTTATGGCCCTATCAGCAAAAGCAACTCAAGAGTTTGTCCCTATCAAGGAAGTCCGCGATGGTATCGTGATTTTAAAAGACGGCGGGCTAAGAGCGTTAGTCCTCGCGAGCTCTACAAATTTGTCCTTAAAATCTTCCGACGAACAGCGCGCGACAATTTTACAATTCCAATCATTCCTCAATACTTTGGACTTCCCAGTGCAAATAGTGGTGCAGTCCAGACGCTTGGATATCCGGCCATACCTACTACTTTTGGAGAACCGAATGAAAGTGCAGACAGAACCACTACTCAAAATACAGACTAGGGAATATATGGAATTCATCAGAAATTTTACTGAATCGGTAAATATTATGACTAAGAACTTTTTTATCGTTGTGCCTTACACCCCGAAAAAGCTGACAGTAAGTGGCGGGGCTTTCAGCGGAATTTTTTCCAAGAAGACTGCTAATATGGCGCGGGAAGCAGCCACAGCGGAGTTTGAAGAAAAGAGATCCCAGCTTGATCAGCGAGTGGGAGTGATAGAGCAAGGGCTCGCGCGCTGCGGTATCAAATCAGTAGAGCTAGGCACGGAAGAAGTAGTAGAAGTTTATTATAAAGTATTCAACCCAGGGGAAGTGGAAGGAAAGATTGAGCTTGAAAAAGTCCAATAAATTATATGTCAATCTTAGATAAAATTTTAGGCAAGAAAAAAGCAAGCGGGGCGGAAAAAAACGTCTCCGTGTCTGCTTTGCCGGTCCTCCCACAGGAAATATACGAATCGGCCACAATGGAGTTGCAAGACATCATTGCTCCTTCTGCCTTGAAAATTGAACCGAAAGCAATAAACCTAGGTGATAAAATCGCCCGTACGTTTTTTGTTATTTCTTACCCAAGATATTTGACGGACAACTGGTTCTCTCCGATTATAAACTTGGATAAAATTTTTGACGTAGCTATATTTATCCATCCGATAGATACTTCACTAGCGCTACGCCAATTTCAAAAGAAAGTGGCGGAAGTACAAAGCCAAATAAACGCTCGTGAGTCCAAGGGGATGGTGCGTGACCCGATGCTAGACACCGCCAATCAAGATTTAGAGAGCCTCCGAGATTCCTTGATGCAGGCCCAAGAAAAAATGTTTGACGTCGGGCTTTATATCACTATATATGCGGACAGTGATTTAGAGTTATTCAAAATAGAAAGTGAAATAAAATCAATCCTGGAATCAAAGCTGATTTACTTGAAGCCGGCACTTTTCCAGCAAGACGATGGATTTAAAAGTGTGGTACCTATCGGCAACGACCTACTAAACGTGCACCAAAAATTAAACTCCGAGCCTCTTTCTTCCATTTTTCCTTTCGTTTCTTTTGACTTAACTTCTGATAAAGGTATTTTATATGGATTAAATAGACATAATTCTAGCCTTGTAATATTTGACCGATTTTCGTTGGAAAATTACAACTCGGTTACCTTTGCCAAATCTGGCTCGGGAAAATCTTACTGCACCAAACTGGAAATTTTGCGTAGCTTGATGTTTGATACAGATGTGATCGTCATAGACCCGGAAAGGGAATACGAATTCCTAGCGGAAGCAGTCGGGGGAAGATATTTCAACATTTCGCTTTCATCGAACCACCACATCAACCCTTTTGACTTGCCGATACCGCGTGAAGACGAAACCGCCGCAGACGTCTTGCGTTCAAACATAATAAATCTAGTCGGTCTTTTCCGATTAATGTTGGGCGGTCTTACCCCAGAAGAAGACTCATTAGTGGACCGCGCTATATCGGAAACATACGCCATCAAAGACATCACCCCAGACTCTGACTTTGCGAACGTTGAGCCTCCTCTTTTATCAGACTTTGAAATGGTCCTCTCTGGTATGGAAGGGTCAGACTCGGTAGTGCAAAGACTGGTAAAGTATACTCGGGGTTCCTGGTCTACATTTTTAAACAAGCCATCCAATGTGGATATAAATAAAAAATTCATCGTTTTTTCAGTGCGAGATATGGAAGACGAATTAAAGCCGGTAGCAATGTACATCGTTACACACTATATATGGAACGCAGTCAGGAAAAATCTCCGTAAGCGCCTCTTGGTGGTGGACGAGGCTTGGTGGATGATGAAATCCGAAGACACCGCTTCCTTCCTATACTCCATCGCCAAACGCGGCAGAAAATACTATTTAGGACTTGCCACCATCACCCAGGACGCCGCCGACTTTATGAAGTCTCCCTATGGCGTACCGATCGTGACCAACTCTTCAATCCAAATCTTGTTGAAACAATCTCCTTCAACGATAGATATTTTGCAAAAAACTTTCAACCTGACAGACGAGGAAAAATATCTGCTTTTGGAATCTGGGGTAGGAGAAGGAATTTTCTTTGCCGGGACAAAGCACGTTGCCATCAAGGTCATCAGTTCTTATACCGAAGATCAGATCATCACCTCAGACCCATCCCAACTTCTATCTATCAAAAAAGCAAAACAAGACTTGGAGGAAGCCGAGGGGGTAGAGAAAAGATGATATAATAAGAAAAATGAAGAAAATATATTTAATTTTAATTTTGGTAGCAACGCTCGCTCTTTACGCGTATCCAGTAGAAGCTCAGTTAAAAACCTCAGACGTGACCTTAAATATCACTCCGCTCTTCCCGACTCCGAATCAGACCGTTAGCGCCAACTTGGAAAGTTTTGCGATAGATTTAGATAAGACAAATATAGCCTGGCTGTTAAATAGCCAAGAAAAAATCTCTGGGGTGGGGAAAAAAGCTTTTTCATTCAACGTCGGAGGGACCGGGGTATCACTATCCATAGAAGCGCGGATTAGCACCGTTACCGGTCAAAATATAATCAAAAGAGCGGTAATTACGCCAGCTGATATTGATATGATGTGGGAGGCATTTGATTCTTATGCCCCGCCTTTTTACCGCGGAAAAACAATGGTTTCTACTGAGGGAAGTTTTAAAGTAGTAGCAATGCCGAACCTTATAAACTCGTTCGGCAAGGTAAACCCTGCTAGCCTTTCTTACTCTTGGGTAAAAGACGAAACTCCACAGCCGGATCTTTCTGGCTGGGGGAAAAATTATTTTGTTTTTAAAAACAGCTCGTTAGATAACGAGAACACGATAAGTGTAGCGGTGTCCGACGCCTTTGGCGGAGCGAACACCCAAGGTGAGATCACTTTACAGACAGGGACTCCCGAAATAATATTTTACGAAAACAACCCTTTGCTTGGCGTAAATTATGACAACGCTGTCCGAGACGGATTCTTAATAAATAAAACTGGATCAACCCTAGTTGCCGCTCCATACTTTTTTTCACCAAATGATCTGAGCTCCAAGGACTTGTCTTTTACTTGGTCACTAAACGGAGAGGGAATAGCAACACCAGTTCCTAAAAATATTCTTTCCATTAAGCCAGCCGAGGGGCAGGGAGGATCAGCAGTTATAAAAATCGCCATTAACAACGCTCAGACTCTTTTCCAGTCATTGGAGAAAGAACTAAATGTCAGCTTTTAAAAATAAAACTAAAAAGGCGGTTCTCTATTCTCTATTATTCTTTTTCTTATTTTTTTCTCTGTCTGTAAATATAAGACGTGTAGAGGCGGCAGATTTGAGCACTTTATTTACCACAACCATAACCCAAGTAGGCCAGAATCAGGATAAGGCGATTGTAAAGATAAAAATAGAAACACAAGATTTAGCAAATTATGACGCCGTAGAAGACAATGCTACCAATCCAAACAGCGGTTTCTACGTTAAATTCGGTGTGGGGGACACTTACTGGACAGGATTTAGGTACGTCACCAGCAATATTCACACTGATCAAAAGATAAATGAATTTTTGGTGGTATTTGATAAATCAAGCGATGCGGACGTAGAAAATCTGACAGTCTGGTCAAGCCAAGAACCTACCCCAAAGATACGTGTGCAGGTAGCAGTGGAGGAAGATTTTAGCACTACCACCTACGACATTAGCCCCGCCTTTGTTGCTCATTTTGACCCGAGCCCGGTTGTGGTGACAAACAACAACTCTACCAACACAGGCGACTGGCAATATTATACAAACCCAGACCACACCACGCTCAGCAGTAGTCGTTATCCGACAGAAGAAAAATGTAGGTCTTCTTTGCCTCCTGGTCCTGGATATGGACCGTGTGTACAAACCTACACTCTCTTGCAACCAATACCCAATGGGACTACCGACTTGAAAACTTTTGCCGCCGGCGAACCGGGGGCTTTCGCCAGATATTTTAATATAATGTTCAAGCTCTTTATTGGTATTTGCGCAGTTTTGGCAATGGTGATGATAGTCTGGGGAGGAATAGAATATATAACGAGCGAACTTATCTCTGGAAAAGAAGCCGGAAAAGAAAGGGTCTTAAACGCAGTCTTTGGTCTCTTGCTTGCCCTCGGCGCTTTTGCTCTGCTTAATACAATAAACCCCCAACTCCTAGATATAGGACTAAACAACCTACCCCAAGCAATAGTAAGATCAGAAGACGAACCAGAAACCGGTATCACATCTTCCACTATCAACCTGATAGAAAAAAGCAACGGCAACACAGTGGTTTTATCCAACTGTGATACTTCTAAATTAGTCACAGCAACTGTGTTCGGACATAGTGTGCAGGTATATAAAGGGGTAAAGCCGAGCCTAGAAAGAATAAATACCGCTTGGTTGGCTCACGGGGGCGCAAGTGGGTATGAAGTCAAAACAATTTTCGGATATAATTGCCGAAGAGTAAAAAACCAACCAAATTCTTGGTCTGCACACGCCTTTGGAGTGGCTTTGGATATAAATCCTCAACAAAACCCTTATGGAACAACCCAAGTAACAGATATGCCTTCCTGGTTCAGACAGTTATTTATTACCGAAGGTTGGGGTTGGGGAGGGAATTGGTCAAACCCTAAAGATGCGATGCATTTTAGTAAGTACCCATCAAGCGAAGGGGGCGATAAAAAAGTAGAAACAATTTAATTTATGTCAAAACAAAAACTTATAATCTTAATAATTTTCCTTGTCGGTCTCACTGCTTTATTTTTTGCATACTTATACTTCTTCCCGGGGTCAAAAGCGGCACAAGTGGTGCAAAAAAACGCGCCGAATTTCTTTCCATTCGGCAGTAACGTAACAAAAACAACTCCTGGAACCACGGAAAATAATAATTCTGGATTAGAAATACCAAACAACACGATTTCACCACAGAGTCAGTTGAAATTAAAAAAAGTTTCAAGTATGCCTATCGCCGGATTTGGTATTTTTAACAAAGAAGTTTATAAAGACGTTTCTCCGATCACTCCTATCACTGCTATTGGAGAAGAAGTGACAAACACTACCCCTCCTCCATCAGCTCCGACCACAGAATTCATCCCGACATTGCGATATGCAGACAAGGCAACGGGAAATATTTATCAAGCTCGCGCTGACAAATTAGATGAGCGAAAACTGAGCAGTACTATAATCCCGCAAATTCATGATGGAATTTTTGCCAAGGAAAGTACCGCGGTGGTACTGCGTTATTTAAAGGAAGATGGCAGGACCATTGCTTCCTTTTTAGGAGCTCTGCCAGCAGATACATTGGGCGCGGACACCTCTGAGGGAGCAGAACTTAAAGGTATTTTCTTACCGGACAATACTACGGAGGTGAGTGTCTCGCCAGACGACTCTAAAATATTTTACTTATATAACACAAATAATGTATCCTTCGGTGTAGTTTCTGGCACAGCCGGAGAGGCTAGATCACAGGTACTCATTTCACCCTTTACTGAATGGCTAGTAGAGTGGCCAAACTTTAAAATGATTACACTTAATACAAAACCAGCCTCCGGTATTCCAGGATATATGTACGCTCTTGACCCGGAGAAAAAAGATCTCAATAAAGTACTGGGGGGTATCAATGGCCTCACCACCAACACAAGTCCAACGGGTAAAATGGTACTTTACAGCAGTTCAAGCGACAACTCCATCTCTCTTGGTATGTATGATATCAGCAACGGGAACTCAATTCCCCTTGGCATAAAAACCTTGCCGGAAAAATGTACCTGGACTAAAGCAGGGGATTCTTTATACTGCGCAGTTCCAAAATTCCTTGATAGCATGAGCTACCCTGACTCTTGGTACAAAGGGCTCACCTCTTTCTCTGATGAGATTTGGAAAGTAGATGCAGAAAGCGGCAGTGCAGTTAAAATAGCGGATCCGGTAGAAGTATTAAATGAAGATATGGATGCCACAAAGCTCACTCTGGATAGCGACGAAAACTACTTATTTTTTATAAACAAAAAAGACTCTTACTTGTGGGAACTTCGTCTAAGATAGCTCGCCGACGTATTTAATGACTACTCGCCTAGTCGGGCCAAAGCCGGTTGATTCGGTCTTTAAGTCGGTAGCAGCGGAAAGAAATTCGTGGATTATCCGGCGATCAAATGCGGACATTGGGTCCACTTCAATACTTGATTTGAAATAACGCGCTCTTTCAGCCATCATATACGCTATGGCTTTTACATTTTCTACTTTTTTCTTTTGAAACCCGCCAATATCCACCAGAACCGATGGACCTTCTTCTTTTAGAGGTTCCTTCTTCTCTAAAATTCTCCTGACAAGGTGATTTAGCGCCGCCAGAGCGTCTCCTTCCCGGCCTAAAAATAAATGCGGTTCAGAAACTTCAACCGAGTACCACAGTGTTTTAGACCCATCATCCTGTGAAATTTGAATATTCTTAACAGAAATATCCATTTTTTGGATTAGCTCCTTTATTAAATTTTGCAATTCCACTGTGTCCATATTTTTAAAATTATTTCGTGACCAAAGCTAGTCTTTTCTTTTTATTAGAATAAATCTGTTGACCCACGGCAAATAAATTGCTCACAATCCAATATAAAGCGACCGCTCCGGAAATAGAATAGGCAAAGAAAGCTATAAGGAACGGAAACACATACTTCATCTGCATTTGCATACTCTTCCCAAAACTTTCAGCAAAGTTGCCTTTCCCTCCCACAGACGGTGCGCTCTTCGGCATATAATGCGCTTGCAAAAACTGGGAAACACCAGCCAGTACTGCCAGCACCATACTCTTCCCGCTTAAATCCACTAAACCAAGAAAAATATTATTTACATGGAGAGGTGCGTGAATAAAAGAATATAAAACACCTTCATCAAACTTTATGCCTTTATAAAACACGTAGTAGAGAGCAAAAATTATCGGTATTTGGATAAAAATCAAAAGACAGCCAGAGAAAGGATTGGTCTTGTATTTTTTATAAAGGTCAAAAGTCTGCTTGGCTTGTTCTTCTTTTGAGGCACCGCCTGCTTTTATTTTGGCAATTTCAGGCTCTAAAAGCTTCATCTTCGCTTGGCTTTCAATGGAACGTTGAGAAAGGGGGAAGAGGGCGGTTTTTACAAGGAGAGTGAGGATGATAACAGCTACTCCCATATCTCCCCCAGGAATGATTGAAACTAAAAAAGCTAAAACATTCACAAACGGCTTATATAGAAGGGCATTCCATAAATTATGTAACATTCATCCATTCTATACGAAAAAACCTAAAAATCAAAGCTCTTATTTTACTGGATCTATCCTATTTTTCTGCCAGGGGTGACAACGAAGTATCCGACGAAAGCCGAGGTATATACCTTTAAGCCCGCCATATTTTTCTATCGCTTCTTTTGTGTACTCTGAGCAGGTAGGATAAAAAACACAGCTCGGATTTTTAAATCCTGAAATCTGTTTTTGATAAAAACTAATGCAATTTACCAAGAATGATTTGAATTTCATTTTCTAAATTTAGAATTGGGTTATATTGTTTTGTTTTTTCTCCGCCAAACATCGCTCCGCTTTTTTTACCAAAAATAAAAGCACCGACAAATCCAGGAGGGAACTTATTAAAATATTTTCGCACTGCTGCGTAGCCCCGCCGGCGAAGTTGGTTTCGGACGACTGCTTTTTTTGATACAGTTTTTGGTGTAATAAAAGAAATTTGGGCGGGGGCAGGACTTTTAGATGAAATAAACTTCAAAGAAATATTAGCAGAATTAATAAAGACCCCATTTTTAAAAATGTTTTCTATTGTTTTGCGGTCTGCTCTATTTTTTTTAGCGAGCATTTGCTTGCGTTAGACTGAAAGCTTACGCCTTCCTTTTTGCATCCTTCTTTTTAGGACCCTTCGGCCGGTTGAGGATTTTGATCTAACAAGGAAACCGTGGGTTTTTGCTCTCTTCCTCTTTTTAGGTTGGTATGTTTGTGACATAAGTTGAGTATAGCGTATTTTAGCTTTAAGTCAAAATATGAGTCGCGTAGGTGTTTAAATTATCCACAGTTTATCAACAGAGTTAATAAGTTTTTGTAATTAGCATATATGGTGAGAACGGTTATAATGTAGCCTATGGTAGATGCAAAAGAGCTTTGGAAAAGCTGTCTAAATGAAATAGAAAACGAGGTATCAAAAGCAAATTTCAGCACTTGGTTCCGAAATACCTCTATTTTAAAGGAAGAGGGAGGGGTTATTTACATAGGGGTCCCAAACGAGTTTGTGCGTGATTGGCTCCAAAATAAGTACCATAAACTAATCACTAAAACGGTGGCGGGCTTTTTTGACACAATGAGGGCAGTAGAGTATGCGATCACTAAGATAGAAGGGCCGCAAAAAGACTTACCCATACAAAACGCCGAGTCCTTTATGAATAACGAGCTCCCCTTGAAAGACTTATATATAAACAAGGAAGACAACCTAAACCCACGTTATAAATTTGATTCTTTTATTGTCGGAGCGTTCAATGAGCTAGCATATGCGGCTGCCCAAGCGATAATAAATAAGCCGGGGGCTAGCTACAATCCATTTTTTGTTTATGGTGGTACTGGTTTGGGTAAAACCCACCTAATACAGGCAATAGGAAACTCAATTAAAGAAAAACATCTTGATAAAAAAGTGCATTATATAACTTTAGAGAAATTTGCTACTGATTTGGTCAACTCTTTCACCGCTGGAAATAATAAAACTAACGCTTTTAAAGAAAAATACAGGAAATACGACTTGTTAATAATAGATGATATTCAATTTATTGGCAAAATGGAAAAGACCCAAGAAGAGCTCTTCCATACCTTTAATACCTTTTACGAAAACAATAAACAAATTGTATTTTCTTCTGACAAACACCCGAACTTTATCCCTGGCCTGGAAGACAGATTAAAATCCAGATTTGCGGCGGGCATGATCGTGGATATTTCAGAACCAGAGTACGAATCACGCTTAGCTATACTAAAAGTTAAATCAAAAGAGCTTGGAGTGACTTTAAGTGAGGAACTTCTCCGTTATATGGCGGAATCCATCCAAGGGAATATACGAGAGCTAGAAGGAGGGCTCAACACAATTATTTGCCAATATAGGCTTAAAAATAAGGCTATATCAGTGGGGGAGGCAAAGACACTGCTAAAAAATAGCATCAAACCAAAGAAGAATGTGGCAATAAAAGAGGTGGTAAAAACAGTCGCGGATTTTTACAACCTTGGGGAAATGGAAATATATGAAAAAACCAGAAGAAAAGAGATTGTGCGCGCTAGACAGGTGGTGATGTATATACTACGAGAGGACTTTAATGTTTCATACCCGCTTATAGGGCAAAAATTGGGGGGAAAAGACCACACCACAGTAATACACTCACACCTTAAAATAAAAACTGACTTAAAAAACGATTCATCGTTAGTACAAGATTTAGAACAGATAAGGATAATGTTTAAATGATTGTTGAAAGTATGTTTATATCTATTTAATAAAAATGTATATAAAATTAAAATAATATTAAATAAAAAAAACAGGAGATAAATAAATAAAAAGTTGTTAGCTATAAATTAAAAAAATAAAGTAAATAAAAACGTTTATTAATAAAGTAAAAAATAGTTTTCCACTTATTAACACCCTTAATAGTAATAATAAATTTAATATAAATATATGAAGCTAGAATGTGATTTAGGAAAAATTAAAAATGCAGTCAGTTTTACTGAAAAAATAACCAGTAAAAATATGACCCTCCCAGTTTTAAATTCAATACTTCTAACCGCCTCTGGTAAATCACTTAAATTACGATCCACCAACCTTAGTATTGGTGTAGAAATAGAAATACCCTCAAAAATTGAAAAAGATGGGGTATTAGCTGTCTCTGGGGCTGTTTTGTATGGGGTTTTTTCTAATATAAACCAAAATGAAAACATAATATTAAAAGAAGATAATGGGAATTTAATGGTTCAAACTAAAAAAAGTAAAGTTAAAATAAAATGCCAACCATATGATGATTTTCCAACAATACCAAATGTATCAGGAAGTAATTTTATTATAAACTCCGAAAAGTTTATAGGGGGTATTAAATCTGTTTATTTTAGCGCTTCAGTATCTGATATTAAACCAGAAATTTCAAGTGTTTATATATATTCAAACGATGATGGGCTAGTGTTTGTTTCCACTGATTCTTTTCGTTTAGCGGAGAAGAAAATAAAAATGAATAATACCCTTGAAGTCAGTGGTATTTTAATACCATTTAAAAATATTCCAGAAATTATAAGGATTTTTAGTGAAACAAAAGGAGATATTAAAGTATGTTTTAATAAAAACCAAATTTCATTATCAGCTGACGGCGTTTACTTTACTTCTAGGGTTATAGATGGGGTTTTCCCTGATTATAAACAAATTATTCCAAAAGAAAATAAGACTGAAGCCGTAGTGCTAAAACAAGATTTATTAAATGCTTTAAAGTTATCAAATATTTTCTCCGATAAATTTAACCAGTTGAACCTAAAAGTTTTACCAAAAGAAAAAATGTTTGAAATTTCCTCCCAAAACTCTAATGTTGGGGAAAACAATACCAATCTTGATGCCGCGCTCTCTGGGGAGAATGTGGAACTTTCTTTTAATTATAAATATTTTTTAGATTGTTTTGGGTCAATCAATTCAGATAGTATTGTTTTAAAACTAAACCAATCAAATCGCCCTATGGTTATATCTGGGGTTTCAGACCAGTCTTTTACTTACTTAATAATGCCGATGAACAGGTAAAATGATTGAAATAAAAGATCTTCTACTCCGGTTTAGTCATTTATTACACTCAGAGGAAGTTAAGAAGGAGTCCATAAGAAACATTATTTCTGAAACTATTGGAATACAAATACCCCTCAAAGACATAACAATAAAAAATAATACTGTATTTTTAAATATAAAACCTGTCTATAAAAATAAAATATTTATAAAAAAAGAGCAAATTCTTTCAAAAATAGAAGAAACCCTTGGTAAAAAAGCGCCAAGTGATTTGCGTTAGAGGGACACGTTAAAAGTAGATATAGTCTCGCTGCGGTTATAAGCAGTATCGTAAGAAATCAATTTTAATTCATTGGTTTGTTTTAAATTATCCAAGTCGGCTGGGGTGAAGGAGAAGTTGAAAGGGGGTTTTGATGTCCCTAAATATACATCATTTACAAATACGTCTATTTTTTGGAGTGGGAATTTACCAGAACTTGTAATTTGTAGATTTATTTTTTCGGCACTAGGTAAATACATATCCCCAGAAGGGTTTATGATAGTTATAATTGGTTTTGAGTCTTCATTGTGGGCATTGTCTACCTCTGTCGGCATATCGTTGGTGCTGATCACTGGGTAGTAATATTTATTTGTTGACCACCAGTTTTGGACTGGTACCTCAAAGTGTTCAAATTGCGGATCATCCGCAGGATTTTCCGGCGGGGGCCCGAGAATATCACTTTTGTTTACCCAATAGAGGATGGAGTGTACGTTTGTGATTACTTTCTCCACTTTTGTTTCCTCTGGGGTGTCAATCGTTGCTAACTTGCCGGAAATTTTATCAATAAAGAAGTGATCGTTCCCTTCCCAGATCCCTCTAAGTACTGGTTTTACCTTTTCCCTATCAATTTCTAGGTTTGGTTTTTCAAATCTTTCTTCTGGTAGAGTTTGGAGCGCTGCGGTGATGAACTTATTCCAAATAGGTCCCGCCAAGGCTGCCCCACCCTTCTTCATTGGTGTGTTTTCGTTGTTGCCGACCCAAACACCGACCGTGATAGATGGTGTGTAGCCGATAGTCCAAGCGTCTCTATTGCTATTAGTTGTTCCGGTTTTTGCGGCTACATCCTTCCCTGGGATTACCAGTGGAGAGTTCGCCCCAAAAGTAGGTATTCTAGAAGTATTATCGGAGAGGATGTCTGAAATAGTCAACGCTGTATTTTTGGGGAGTACCTCTCTTTCGTTTTTTGAATACTCTTCTAAGACGTTTCCTTTATTATCCTCCACTTTCAATATGCCGGTGTAAGGATTTCTAGTCCCATTATTAGCAAAGACACTGTAAGCCGAAGTCATATCCAAAAGGGAAACTTCTCCACCTCCGATTACTAAGGTCAAGCCATACCTACCAGGGTCTGTCAGCGTACTGATGCCCATATCCTCGGCTGTTTTAAAAGCGTCTTTTATTCCAGCCAGGTAGAATAGTTGAACTGCCGGGATGTTGATAGATTGAGCCAACGCGTTTCGGAGCGTCATTGGGCCGCGGTATTTTCCGTCGTAATCCTCCGGCATATAACAATTTTTTTGCAGGTTGGGAGGAATTGCGTGGCCATATGGGTCACAACCGCCTTGAAATTCTGTGGGTAGGTCAAATAGTATGGAATCCGGAGTAAAACCTTTATTAAAAGCATTAGCATAGATGAAGGGTTTAAAAGAAGATCCCGGTTGGCGGTGCGCGGTGGTCACATTGTAATTGCCGTCAATCTCTTTGTCAAAATAGTCTCGCGATCCCACCATTGTAAGTATTTGTCCTGTCTTAGGGTCAATAGCTACAAGCGCGGCATTACTGCCGTTCCAGTCCTTTTCATTCTTTAAAGCCCCTGTTTTTACAATCTCCTCTGCTTTTTGTTCTAAGTTGTAATCCAGAGTGGTAGTTACTTTCAACCCTCCATTGGCGACAGCGTCTACTCCGTATTTTTGTTCAAGATAATCTTTTATAAAAAATACAAAATGGGGAGCTCTTATTCCCTGTGTGTCCTGAGGGACAAATGTTACCACCTCGCTTTTTGCATTATTATATTCCTCGTCTGTTATCATCCCTAGTGTTTTCATTCTTGATAGCACAAAATTTTTGCGTTCTTCCAACTTATCTTTGTTTTTCCCGTAGGGCGATAAAGTGGTAGGAGATTGGGGCAGGGCTGCTAAATATGCAGCCTCAGCGAGGGTTAAATCTGCGGCATTTTTATTAAAATAGCCTCTCGCTGCTTCGGCCACACCATAAATATTTCCTCCGTATGGAGATTCATTTAGGTAAAGTTCTAGAATTTTTTCTTTCGGGAGCGATTTATCTATCTTGATTGCCAAGACCCACTCTTTTACTTTTCTTCCTATTGTTTTTTTAGAGTTTAGCAGTGTATTTTTTACAAGCTGTTGGGTGATTGTAGAACCCCCTTGGGTTTTACCCAAATTTAAAATATTTGAAAGCACTGCTCTCACAATAGAAGTGAATTTTATACCGCTATGATTGTAAAAGTCAGAATCCTCCACAGCTACCGTCGCGTTTTTTATATTTGCTCCCATTTCTTCAAAAGGAATAATTGTTCTTTTTACATCTTCGTGAATATCATAAAGCAGCACTGCCCCGGTGCGGTCGTATATTTTTGTAGAGCTGACCATTTTCCGTTCGTCAAACGAGTGAAAATCGGGGATTCTAATAGTGGAAAGCCAGATGACCACAATCCCAGCGATCAATACAAATACCCCAGCGACAAACATAAATAGATTTTTTACAAAGACGTTCTTTTTAACCTCCAATTTCATCCTTTATTTATAGCATAAAACGTGCTAGAATGATATCCAATATATTTATGGCTGGCGTATCCAATAAAGAAAAAATAGATGAAATCCTAACCCGTGGCGTGGGAGATTTTATTGACCCAGAAGGAAACTTCCGCAAAAAGTTAGAAAAAGATCCAAAAAGTATTGTGATAAAGTTTGGGGTTGATCCCACCCGCCCTGATTTACATTTAGGACACGCCGTAGTGCTAAGAAAACTCAGGTCTTTTCAAGACCTCGGCTGCAAAGTCATATTTTTAATTGGGGATTATACCACTATGATTGGAGATCCGACTGGAAAGGATAAAATTCGCCCAGAAATTTCTCAGATTGAGGTTGAAGAAAATATGAAAACATATTTAGACCAGGTAAAGAAAATACTTTTAACCGACGAAAAAGTTTTTAGCTGGATCAGAAATTCTGACTGGTTTCTAGATGTGGCAGATATAGTGCCAGGCCCAAAATCCAAAACAGACATAACAATAACCGAAGGCGGCAAGACAAAGAATTATTCTATTCCACCCGGGAGTTTTGTCGGCAAAGCCGCTTTATATGAAAATTCCAGAATGCAAAAAACCTATCTTCACAAGCAAACCGTTCATACATACTCCCTTACGCGTGTTTTAGCGGTGTTGCGGCATATTACACACTCTCGTCTAATTGCCCGCGATATGTTTCAGGCTCGTTTAAAGAGCGGCCAAGAGCTATATATGCATGAAATGCTTTATCCAGTAATACAAGGTATTGATTCAAGTCTTTTAGCTCAGATTTACGGCTCTTGTGACTTAGAAGTGGGCGGCACCGACCAGACATTTAATATGTTGGTAGGGCGGGACGTGATGCGGATGGCAAAACAAGAACTACAATCGGTGCTTGCTTTTGATCTTTTAGTAGGCACGGAGGGTAAAGAAAAAATGTCTAAAAGTATGGATAATTATATTGGTATCACTGAAGAACCAGGGCAAATATATGGCAAGGTGATGTCCATACCAGATACAGCGATCCTTACCTATTTTGAGCTCTGCACTTATACCCCAATGTCAGAAGTGGAAGAAATG
>JAHFNF010000012.1 GCA_023267515.1 Candidatus Nomurabacteria bacterium
CCTATCTAGTAAAAAATATTTAGTATTCTCAGATTTACGAAAATTTGGGAAAATTACACTACTAGATACAAAAACCGCGCACGACACAAAACACTTGAACAATTTGGGCCCGGATCCATTAGATAAAAACTTTACGCTAGAAAAGTTAAAAGAACGTTTAAACAAAAAACCAAATGGAAAAATAAAAACGGTCTTGATGGATCAGTCGGTGATTGCCGGGATTGGAAATATTTATTCAGATGAAATACTTTGGAGAGCGGGCATCCGTCCAGAAAGAAAAGCGAGTAAAATTAAAGACGTAGAAATGAGCCGGATGTGGAAAGCGATGAAAAGAACTCTGGCAAAGGGCATAGACTTCGGTGGGGACTCAATGTCTGATTATTTAAATATATATGGGCGGCCGGGGCGTTTCCAACTTCACCACGAAGCCTACCGCCGCACAGGAGAGAAATGTAGAAAAAAAGGATGTAAAGGTGTTATAATTAGAAAAGTTATAAATGGCAGAAGTGGTCACTTCTGTCCAAATCACCAAAGATAAGCCATCAGATATAAATTAACAAAAAATAATTATGGCAGACGATAAAAAATCACACGGTGGAGCAATGAAAGATTTAAAGTGGGTTATTTTTATTCTAATAATAATCTGGTTTATTTGGTATTTTAGCGGGGGCCCGCAGGGTTATGATGCCACCCAGCCTTTTATTGAGCCGCCGGCTCCGCTTGGAGGCGGACAAACATATGGCGGTCAGTAATCAGTCATTCTGAAAAGGACAATACCTAGCGCCACGGAAACATTGAGTGATTCTTTTTTCCCCTTCATTGGTATTTCTGCTATCACGTCAGCAATTTTTAAAATACTTTTTGGCAATCCTAATACTTCACTCCCCATAATAAATACATTTTTATTTTTTTTCTTCGCTTTTTTGTAATCAACGGATTTTTTATCTTGTTCAACAGCTATAATATAGTACTTATCCAGTTTTAAATTAGAAATTAATATTGGTAAATTTTTTTTAACTTCCCACGGTACAAACTCTTCTGCTCCAAGCGCCGATTTAGATATATCTTTTCTCTTCCGTCCAAAACGATCAAGTGGAGCGGGGGTGTACCCAGTTAAATAAATCTTATTGACTCCCGCGGCATCAGCCGTGCGAAACATCGCACCGACGTTCTCCACACTCCTTATATTGTGCAAAATGACAATATTCTCTTGATTTTTCGGCATATTTCTTATATTATCACACTATTATCTGACCCGTAGTTGTTTTGGTAGGTAAGAAATTCCGCCCGTAGCTCAGTCGGTAGAGCAGCTCCCTTTTAAGGAGAGGGTCGAGGGTTCGATTCCCCCCGGGCGGACAAGTAGTTTAGAGATGTAAAATTATCACCATCTCTCCGGGCGCAGTATTCCAAGGACCGACGGCCGGTGGATTCACGTTTATAGGATCCCCAAAGCCTCCTTTCGGGTTGCCTTGAGCTTCGCCAGTATTAAGAACACCGTCATCATATGTCTTATCAATTTTCGAGAGCGCGCTAGTCGGTATTTTGCCGGAGTCATCATTTCCAGGTGTCTCTGGCGCGTCGTCATCAAGAAAAACTATAAGTTCAGGGACATTATCAAAGGGTACTGATGCGTCACGCGTCTGCACGGTAAAGTGTCCACCCCAAGGGTGTTTTAAATTCCAAAAGCCACCGGAAAAATATGGGCCCTTCCATTTAGCCGCTAGGATTGGATTGGTGTATGGGCCGCTTAAATATGGATTATTCATAAAAGGGTCTACTGCCGCAGAGCACGTAGGATCATTGGCTCGCCTATAAGCCGGAGAGCTAAAATCCCAAGCAGTAGGTATGGTATTACAAGGTGGGGGAAACTGGCCAGTATCACTAAAATAGAGCATA
The DNA here is from genome assembly GCA_023267515.1 of Candidatus Nomurabacteria bacterium. Classification (GTDB taxonomy): domain Bacteria; phylum Patescibacteriota; class Minisyncoccia; order Phycocordibacterales; family UBA9973; genus UBA9973. The sequence continues at coordinate 1,897 of JAHFNF010000012.1, forward strand.
GCAGCATTTTTCATTTCATGTATTTCAGAAACAGTCCAAGATACTTTGGACCTCTCACGTGCCTCGCTTAAATTAACTAAGACAATAGTGGAAATTATACCTATAATTGCAATCGTAACCATAAGTTCAAGTAAGGTAAATCCTTTTTTGTAAAACCCTTTCATTTTGTTTATAGTTATCATATTAAAAAGCTTCTAACAAAAACTGCTCCATAGCTATCTCGTCACTTTTTCCCTCGGCCCTAGCCTCCGGCAATAGATAGGATAATTTTGTAGTAAAGTTTTTTAGTTCAGTAAGGGAGAATTTGCTAAAATTTCTTTTCAATATCATATCTTTCGCCTTCCAAAATAAAACTCCTACTAATTCTTCTAATTTTACGCCTTTTTCTACTGCCTGCCGGTAAAAAATCCAAAGATTCAACTTATCTTTGGCTGCGTACGCGTTGGCAAGTTTAAAGTTATCATATTTTTCAGCCTTCTCTTTAGGTATTTCAAAAATATTCAACTCCGCGCGAGCTTTCTTGAAAGCATCTAAGGCTGGTTTTAATAAATGCCCTTCTAGAAAAACAAAGGTGTTTGCTGAGGCACTCATCTCTGCCAAGTGGTTCAAAATAAACTCTCTCGCATCAGTATTTTCAAAAACATTTTCAAAATAGACTACACATTTTTCAAAAAAAAGCCCGGATCCAGAATAAAAACTCTCCACTTGTTTCTCATTAAAATCATTTTTAATTACTGAAAAGGTCTCAACCTCACTGTATAAAGTGGAAAATTTCTCATAAGCTCGACGTTTGCTCTTTGTATCATTGCCAGCAAAAAGATAAATCATAATTTTACTTTTTTCTTATACTCTTTATAAGGTTCCCCGTATTTTTTTTCTAGAATCTCTTCTTCTTTATCTAGAAATATAAATTTAGTGACAATCGCGGCAATCAGAGTAAACACGACCACATAGAAAGCATTTACCACCATCCCAAAACCGATTAGCATCAACGCAATACCTAAATGAGTGGGGCCCCGAGTGTAGCAATAAGGCCCTTTTAAAAAGATTTCGGCGCTCATAACTTCTCCTTTTTTTAAATTGCGTGAAGTATGTTGCGCCCAGTAAATAAGAAGTGGACCCGCTATCAAAAAGAAAAAACCAATATAAATTGCCCAAGGAAATTTGGGTAAATGCATTGGTTTGTAAAAGTCTAAAATAATCCCAAGTAAAAAACTCAGAAAATAAAAAGAATAAGAGTGTGCTAGAACCTTATGCACTTGATAGCTTTTAATCTCCTCGTCCATTGAAATATAATATCATAAATAGTTTATTTCACCTCTCCAAAGTTATCCCCCGCGCCAAAATGCACTTCTAGCGGTATATTGGTCTTATAATGCAAGTAGGACCTCTCCATTACCCCCTGCATCGCATCTAAGATTATTTTTTGCGCTTTGGGCAGCGCCTCTTCCTCTATTTCATAGACCAATTCGTCGTGAATTTGTAGCACTAAATGCGCCTTGTCTACTAGCCCAGCTTTTTTTAAATCTTGATCGGCATAACGAATAGCAAGTTTGATAATGTCCGCGGCGGTACCTTGAATCGGGGCATTGGTCGCGGTGCGCTCGGCCATATTTTTAATAAAAGGAATTGGTGAACGGAGGCCAGGGAAAAATCTACGACGCCCAAAAAGGGTTTCAGTGTATCCAGTTTTAAGAGCCTCGTCTTTAACTTCCTGCATATAGTCACTTATTCTTGAAAATTGACGGAAGTAATTATCATAAAATTTTTGCGCTTCATCTCGTGTACCGCCGAGCGTTTTTCTTAAAGAAGAAACTCCCATCCCGTAAATGATGCCGAAGTTTATTACTTTTGCTTTGCGCCTCATTTCCGCATCCACTTTTTCTTGCGGCACATTAAACACAAAAGATGCCACACCAGCGTGAATATCTTTTCCTTCTTTAAAAATCTCTGTCATCCTTTTATCCCCCGAGAGCATCGCCAAAACCCGTAGTTCTATCTGGCTGTAATCCATCGCCACTAATTTGCAATTATTCCCTGACACAAAGCCACCACGAATACGCCGCCCGAGCTCGCTCTTGATTGGAATATTTTGCAAATTTGGATCTTGTGAGGAAAATCTCCCCGTCGCCGCGCCGTTTTGGATAAATTTTGCATGAAGCCGTCCATCCTCACCTACCATATTTGGTATTACATCAATATAAGTGGAAAGAAGTTTTTGCAGTTCGCGATATTTTATAATCAGAGAAATAATTGGGTTCCCTTCCTCCAATTCCTCTAAAACAGAAATCTTGGTTGAAAACGAACCACTGGCACTTTTCTTTTTAGGAGATTTTATCTGCATTTTCTCAAATAAAACTTCTGCTAACTGTTTTGGTGAGTTTATATTGAACTCACCTCCGGCTGCGATGTATATATTTTTTGTCAGCTTATCTAGCTCAAGGTGATATTCTTCCGATAATTTTTTAAAGTATTTTTTATCTATCAAAATTCCCCACATTTGCATCTCTTTAACTATCGGCATCAGCGGGCGTTCTATTTCTTCAAAAACCAATGACAGATTTTCTTCTTTTATTTTTTTTAAAACAGTTTCTCGGGCAATCTGAAAATCAGAAGTTTTAGCGTAAAGTAAAATATCTTCGGCGGTGGGGTTAGCCAATTCGGAATCTAAAAGCCATAAGGCGATAGAGGTTTCGTTTAATTCTCCGGGTTTTATACTTTGCGTTTGTTTACTGCTTTCTTCCTCCACAGGCGCAGCATTTTTGCCGTTACCATTAAAAAAGTTCTTCACTCGGCCCAAGAGGCTTCTAAACTCAAGCTCGGCAAAAAGATCTTCAATTCTCTTAATATCAGCACTTTCCCAAAAAGTTTTTTCCGGCAACTTAAAATCTATCGGGGCATCTCGGCGAATAGTAGCCAGTGTTTTAGAAAATTGCGCTTCTTCTTCATTATTTTTGACAAGTTCAATCATCCTCGGCTTGATGCCCGCTTTAATAAAACTATTTTCATCTTTTTTTATTTTTTTATAAATTTCTTCTATCGTCCCGAAATTTTTTATAAGGTCAGTAGCGGTTTTTTCCCCGATGCCCTTTATACCAATAATATTATCCGACGGATCACCCCGCAGGCCTTTATAGTCTGGCAAGAGCCTCGGACCAAAACCAAATCTTTCTATTACCATTTTTTCATCATATAAAATTGTGTCGTTAATACCCTTTTTAAGGGTGTAGACCTGGACTTTCTTTCCATCTACCAATTGCATCGTATCCATATCGCCTGAGGCAATAATAATATTGATATCATTATTTTTTTTCAATTTTTCAACTATCGTCCCTAGCTCATCATCTGCCTCAAACCCCGGCGCGTCATAGATTGGGATTTGGAAAGCATCAAAAATTCTCCGTGAGCTTATTAGTTGGGAAACTAGTGCGTCGTCTGTTTTGGCTCTTCCGGCCTTATATCCGTCGTAGGCCTCGTGGCGGAAGGTTTTGTCCGGCAAATCATAACAAGCCACTATATAGTCTGGTTTGAGGTCAGAGATTATCTTCATCAGCATTGAGGAAAGCCCGTAAAGCGCCCCAGTCGGCTCGCCATCACTTTTAGAAAACTCAGGCAAGGCGTGATAAGCACGATGGATTATGGCGTGCGCGTCAAGCAGAACAAGAGTTTTAGCTTTATTTGCTTTACTTATTTGCATTATTCTTGAAATTATAACACTAATCTGTGGATAACCCTTATTGCTACTTTGACAAAGTGGGTTTATAATTGTGTCAGAATATTATTATTAATAATTATTAAATTACTATGCAAGATAAAAGAAATCTATATTTGAGTTTGGGGTTGGTGGTCTTAGTTGTTATTTTTGTAACGTTTCTAAAAGCACCTACAAACTCTGACAACTTAGGAGCTGCGCCATGCGTCAAGGCTGCCCCAACAATAGAACCGTATAATGGAACTCTACCTGTACCTTATGTAGTGGCTGGAGCAAGTGAGAACGACGGTTTTGTAATAACAAACAATGATAGCCCGAACTGTAAAGCAGCTACATTTACGTTTACAACCCAACCAATAAATTGGACCGCCTCTGCGCTTTGCGCCTCTGCCATAGCAAATACCGCAGTTATGCCATATACCTCAGTCGCAACTTCATTTTTCCAAAACTCTAACGGCCTTCTACCACTTAGAATCCCTGCTAGTCGGCAATCTGAAATGTGGTGGTGGGTTAAGGTTCCTGCTTGTACTGCCCCGGGAACTTATCCTTATTCTATAGTGGTATCTAGACAAGGGAATCCTTACAACCCGGCTCTTGATGCTACTTTTACCAACTCTGTTAATGTAGGTGGCACTCCATACAGTGAAACGACTGATCTTGCTTCAATCACGCCGACAAACCTGCAAGTAATTGCCAAGACAGCTACCGCAGTAGCCTTACAGTGGCAGACAGCTATGACAGGACCAAGCGGACCTAACCCTGCAGGAAACGTCGCTGAATATAGAATATACGATGGCGCTACCCTGGTTGCCACAATACCGAGAAAGGGCGGATACGATACTAGAGATATGACTATGAATCCAACTTATGTCGTTACAGGACTAGTTGCAAACTCTCCACATAATTTTACAGTCAAAGCATATACCTACAATGGTGTACTGTTACCAAATCTAGTGGTGTCGCAAAGCGCAACTACAAATGTGCCCGCTGACGGCACAAACCCAGGAGTGCCAGTAATTAATTCAGTCGTAGCGGGTCCATCAAATTGGTATGCAGATATCACTTGGGCAGCCACAGACAATACTTTTATAAAAGGGTTTAAGTTAATTGACAACGACGGTGGCTTGGAAAGATTCTGCGAACTTATGTCCAGCACTTCTACTTTCTCCGCTAGTGGACACACTGTTATAAATACTTGTCGGGTAAATTCCCTCGGTCCAAACTCAAACGGCCCGACTTCCACTTATAATATGAAGATGGTCGTATATGATATTGATGGTAATTCAAGATCAAGCGCCAATTTTAACGTAGTGGTACCAATATAATAAGATAGTTATTAATTAACATTATAAAAAATATGCAAGATAAAAAAAATATATATTTAAGTTTAGGTTTAGTGGTTCTAGTTATTATCTTTGTGGTGTTTATGAAGGCACCAAACAGTAAGCAAGGAAATAATAATGTAGGCGGAGACGATTTGACCGCCGCTGCGGCAGAAAAGTGTTTCGCTCCTGCAAGAGCAGAACATGCTTCCCTTGTTTTCAATAATAAAATATGGGTCTTGGGAGGAACTTCTACCGGTGGTCTATTGAATGACGTTTGGTCTTCAACTACTGGCACCGCCAACCATTGGAGTAAGGTTACCGCTCCAATCCCTTGGTCTGCTCGTACGCAATTTGGGGCTACTGTTTACGGTGGCAAAATGTGGATTGCTGGAGGTCTTGCCGCAAATGCCGGTTATAAAAATGACGTCTGGTCTTCTAATGATGGAATTACTTGGACTCAAGCCACTAGCGCCGCTGCTTGGACTCCAAGGTCAAATTTGGCTCTGGTTACATTCAACAATAAAATGTGGGTTATCGGAGGGGTAGACGGTGTTTCAATAACTCCTGCTAATCAAGTTTGGTGGTCTAATGACGGAGTTACTTGGAACCCAGCTCCAAATCTGCCAGCAAATATGTACTACATAAAAAACAAAAGTGATGTAATGGTTCTTGGAAACACTATGGTAGCTCGGCCATCCGATACTAGTAATTTCTGGTCTACGACTGATGGAACTACTTGGACCCAAATCGCCACGAACACCCCAATCGTCGCTAGAACTGGAACTACTTCTACTGTTTTCAATAATGTTGGTTGGATATTAGGAGGAATGAACTCTTTCAACTTGAGCCTTATGAATGACGTCTGGTCCTCTAACCCAGCAGGAAATGTTTGGAATCAGGGAGTTATAACCTCGGGAGGTCCTAATAGTATGTGGGCTCCTAGATACGGGCAAAGTGCCGTCACTTTTAATGGTAAAATTTGGGTATTGGGAGGAAGTGGCTCTATGAATAACAGTAATACTTTATTCAAAGATGCCTGGTCTTCTGCTGATGGATCAACTTGGACTAGGTCTTGTCCGTAAGATAACTAAAAAGAATTTTTTATCTCAAAAAGGCGGTGACTTGGTTCACCGTTTTTTTGATGCACTATTTTAATTCTCGTATGTTTTTTAGGCATAACTTTTTTTACATTCTCTGGCCATTCTATTAGTACTAAATGTTCAGGGTTGGAAATTATTTCCTTCCACCCAAGCTTTAATAAATCTTCCCCGCTTTTTAATCTATAAGCGTCAAGATGATAGAGTTGTTTATACTTTCCTTTATTTAACTGATACCGCCGGATCAGCACGAACGTCGGGCTGATTATTTTTCTTTTCACACCAAACTCTTTCGCTAAGTGCTGGGTAAAAGTGGTCTTCCCCGCACCTAATTCCCCTGAAAGCGCCACCACGTGCGCATTCAGATGTTTTTTTCTTAATATATTTTTTAAAAAGCTTTGGGCAATTTTCTTAGTATCTTTTGTTCCCTTGGAAATTTTTTTCATTGTTTTATTTTAGCACAAAAAGAAATCCCCTCTTCGTTATTCACGAAGAGGGGATTTTGTCATTGGCTGGCATTAATACTGCCAGATTTGACGATTGCAATTGCTTGAACCATTGTAACGAGGGCCGTTGTAGTCAACAGGCACTAATACTGTGCCTGCGCTATGGATACCAACGTTTGCTGATATCACAACACCTGCGTTGCCGATGATAGCACCACCATAACCATTATCGTAGCAGCGGCGCTGCCCACGTGAGTAACCCAGGTCATCGCTGTAATCCTCCACTCCATACTGGAAGTTGTACACTTTCGGACAAATTACTTGAGATTCTGTCTCAATAATATTGTTTTTATAAACCGTTGTTTCAATCACAAAGGTCTTCCTAATTGTGTCGGTGATGATTACGGGAGCAGGAGCGGGTTGAGCGGCAAATACGGGCTTTTGTGGAGCAACTTCATCGTCAGGAGTGCCATCTCCATCTTGGGAAGAATTCCCACAGCTTAAAACAGCAACATCAAATGTGGGGAAATGTTCTCCGTTATCTTTCACCCAACGTGAGTCAAGTGATGAGATATCTAAACTCCCCACATTTTCTTCTCCGTCAGAAGCGCGATAGAAGTGGCTGATTTTCCCTGCAACTTTATAGCCGATTTTCTTTTCTCCTTTTGCCCAAGATTTTTTATGGGGGTTTAGGTTTTGCAGAAAATAAACTGTATAACCGCTGGTAATAACACCGCCCTTGATAAATTTAATCCAGCCATCTTTTTCAGCGCGGTGCTGAAAAATCTGACGGTAATCTTCCAGCGCACCTGCGCTGTCTTTAGCGCAAAGTTTTGCAAATTCAGCCACTGTGCGATTTGGATCTCTCTGAAAGAAAGGTTCACCAGGTTGTGCTTTGCTCAATCCTGCAACGAGGAGAGCGATAATAGTTAAGATAGTTTTCATAGTATGAGTTGTTTTAGAGTTTAAGGTTTAAATGAAGAGAATTGCTTCAATCTGGAAGAATTTCCAGGACAAGGCAATCCTCTTCATTTGTCTAAAACCAACATTTCAAAGAACCTATTTACTCTTATAAGTATAGCACTATTCAAGCTAAAAGTCAAGTAGGGTATACCCTTAAAAATACTGTATAATACAAGGATAAATGGCTCAATTTGACGAGGAAAAACCAAAAAAACAGCTGGACGAATTGCATAAAACCGAGGAAGAAGAATTGGTGCAGGTGCTGGCCCAGTCTAAATATAATCTCCCTTATGTGAACCTAGGGTCTATTGGTGTGGACAATGAGGCTTTGCGAGTAATATCCGAAGAGGATTCACGCAAGTTAAATATCGCGCCTTTTAAACTCTCTGGTAAGACTATCCTTATCGCTCTTCGCTCCCCTTCGCCCGACCTTATGAAAAATTTGACGGACGAGATGGAAGGGAAAAATCTCACCCCAACCTTTTATATGGCTTCAATGGCGAGCTTGCAAAAAGTCTGGGACAGATATCAAGAACTTTCTATGGCAGAAAGCTCAAAAGTGGGTGGCCTAGAAATCTCCGGTACGGTATTGCAAGAAACCGCCGGAAAAATAAAACAAATGCAGGATGTGGAGAAGCTCGTCAGTGAGGTGCTCAAAGAAAAGGCAATGCACAAAATTTCAAGAATTTTGGAAATAATTCTCGCTGGCGCTATCGCCATCAAAGCTTCTGATATCCATATTGAAGCAGAGGAAGCCCGCTCGCGACTGCGTTTCCGGTTGGACGGCGTACTGCAAGATGTTATGTTTTTTGGAGGTGATATATATAAGTTATTAAATTCGCGACTAAAATTACTCTCTGGAATGAAGCTTACATCCAGGACTGCGCAAGATGGACGTTTCTCAATTGCGATAGGTGAAGAAGAAATAAGCATCCGAAGTTCTATGATTCCAGGCGCTTACGGAGAATCTATCGTGATGCGTATCCTGGACCCAAAATCAATCCAAGTAAAGCTAGAAGATATGGGTATAGAGCCGGAGCTATTTAAAATAATAGAACAAGAAATAAAAAAGCCGAATGGGATGATCTTGGAGACTGGACCGACGGGTTCTGGAAAAACAACCACCCTTTACGCATTTATGCGCAGAATCTACTCTCCCGAGATAAAAATAATAACTATTGAGGACCCGATTGAGTATCACCTCCCCGGCGTCACCCAGACCCAGACGGATTCAAAAAAAGGTTATACTTTTTTAGAAGGACTACGCTCAGCGCTCCGCCAAGACCCAGACGTAGTGATGGTCGGAGAAATCCGCGACGCAGAGACAGCAAAAATCGCAGTAGAATCCGCACTTACAGGACACTTGGTATTTTCAACGTTGCACACAAACAATGCCGCAGGTGTTATCCCTCGTCTTATTGACCTTGATGTTAATCCTAAAATTTTAGTATCTGCTTTGTCTCTATCTATCGCCCAGCGTTTAGTACGAAAACTTTGCCAATTCTGTAAAAAAGAAACGGCCCCGACAGAAAGCCAAGCGAAAACAATAAAAATGATTATGGACGGGATAAAAGCTGAGGGAAAAGATTTAAAAAAATACGGAGTGGATCCAGAAGCTCCGATTAAACTATTCACTGCTCCGGGCTGTGAGAAATGCAATATGACTGGCTATAAAGGCCGTCTCGGCATATTTGAAGCGATAAAGACAGACGAAGCAATAGAAAAAATAATGCCCCAAAACCCCTCTGAGCGAGAAATAAAAAGAATCGCTGCAAAGCAAGGGACTCTATCTATGCGTCAAGATGGTGTGGTAAAAATGCTAACTGGCATCACCTCTTATGATGAAGTGCAAAGTGTAGTAGACCTGCTGGAAGAGTAGAAACAAAAAAAGCCCTAATCTCTAAACAATCCTTTCAAGGCTAAGCCTCGAAAGTAACAAATTTTTGAAGGATAGTACCAGTGTTTTATAAATAAAAACCGAAACGTCCTACGCAAATTTGTATAACCAGGGGCTGATTGCTTAGAGATTAGCGCCTTCTTATAATTACATTGTACTACATCCAATATCGCGCAAATGCTATAATGTGGATATTATGTTAATAAAATTTGATAACCTCTGTGGCTAGTATAGCATATTATATAATCTATGTCAAGCGACAATAACAAGAAAATAAAGGCTGAAAAGGATATGAATGTGGATGAAACATTCCTTGATCAAACCCTACGTCCTTCCCGTTGGGACGAGTATATCGGTCAAAAACATATTAAAGATAACCTAAAAATTCTTTTGGGTGCTGCCGAAGAGCGTGGGCATATACCGGAGCATATTCTTTTCTACGGCCCGCCAGGGCTCGGTAAAACAACTCTGGCGCATTTGATTGCCAAAGAGACCGGCCGACAAATGAAAGTGACTTCCGGTCCAGCGATTGAAAAAGTCGGCGACTTAGCATCAATCCTTACTAACCTTTCCCCTGGCGATATTATTTTTATAGATGAGATTCACCGCTTGAATAAAATGATAGAAGAGGTGCTATATCCAGCGATGGAGTCTGGCGTGCTTGATATTATTATCGGCAAAGGACCATCGGCTCGCACTATCCAACTTGATCTCCCGCCTTTCACTTTGATTGCCGCTACCACCCGAGTCGCTTCCATCTCCTCCCCTCTTCGCTCTCGTTTCTCAGGTGGAGTATTCCGTTTAGAATTTTATTCAGATAAAGAAATCATTGAAATCTTGCGCCGTTCAAGTAAACTTTTGCAAGCAGAATTACAGGAAGAAGCCTTGGCCGAAGTCGCCAAGCGTAGCCGTTTCACCCCGCGCACCGCAAATTATTTTTTAAAGCGTGTGCGCGATTATGCCCAAGTGCATAAAAAAAGTTTAGATAAAGATACGGTAAAAAAAGCCTTGGATATGCTCGCTGTGGACGATATTGGGCTTAATGCATCTGATAGAAAATTCCTAGAAGTATTAATTGATAAATTCGGTGGCGGGCCAGTAGGATTAAAAACCATCGGTGCGGCTCTCTCGGAAGAAGAAGCGACGGTAGAAGAAGTGATAGAACCCTACCTCATCCAACTCGGCCTTTTAGAACGCACCGCCCGCGGCCGCGTAGCCACCAACAAAGCCTACGAGCATCTTGGGTTTGATATTAAAGAATCAAAACAAGACAAACTGATCTAATATGTCCGGGCATAATAAATGGGCGCAGATAAAACATAAGAAGGCGATAACTGACGCGAAGAAGAGCAAGATTTTTTCTAAACTTGTTAGGTTTATCGGAGTAGAAGCAAGACTCGCAAAGAGCGACAAGAACTCACCAGGGCTTCGCGCCGCGATTGAAAAGGCGAAAAAGGTAAATATGCCGGCAGAAAATATTGAGCGAGCTATCAAGAAAGCAAGCGAGCCAGGAGGACAAATGGACGCAATCACTTACGAAGCCTATGGCCCCGGCGGAGCAGGAGTAATTATTGAGACACTGACGGATAGTAAAAACCGCACGGCGCAGGACATAAAACATATCCTTTCAGAAAATAATACAGCACTAGGTGGTATTGGCTCTGTGACTTGGGCATTCACTAAAGAAATTTCTCCAGAAGGACTAATCTGGAAACCAACAACGTCTGTCCCCCTTTCAGAGGAAGATTTAGAATTACTTGATAAACTAATTGACGAACTTGAAGAAAATGACGACGTGCAAGACGTTTTTACTAACGCAGAATAAAAGCCGGCCACTTTATAGTGAAACCGGCTTTAAATTTTACTCAGGACTTACTTTCTTTTCCACAGGAGCGTTTGAATATTGGCATGAATTCCTAAAGTAACCAATTGGGAAGAGGGGTTGATATTAACTCCAAGTTCTGAAAAAAGAAAAAAGTTTACGTCTCCTGCCCTTACAGACCTTTCTATACCAATAGAGACATACCCTGTTTTAGAACTTAAACTTTTTGAAATAATTGTATAAAGTCCTAAATCTTTTTTTAGCAGGTACCCATTCACCACCCTGAAAGTATTATTGCCAAAGCCATAAAGAAAATTATGATAGGTCTTGGCGGTAACAATGCAGAGATTGGGAGATAAATTATATCCGAGGGTAAATGGTTTGATCTTCCCCGCTAATGAGGTATTGGCGGAAGAAGCAAACACTGCGCCAAAGGTAACTTTCTGAATGCCATTTGCCTTACCAGGGTTAGTTTGGGCGATCGCTACCGATAATGTCATTGCAAAAGCAATAGAGCAGATGCAAGATAATAAGCTGATTTTTTTCATTTTGGTTGGTTTTAAATGTTAAACAACAATACTATATTTCCAACATATTATATACTAAGTGTCAATTGTTGTAAATATTGTTGTACAAACTTGACAACATATAAGCACCTTGCTATACTTCCCTTATGGTAGAAAAGACATTGGAAAAATTTGGATTGAAAGAAGAAGAAGTAAAAATCTTTCTATTTCTGCTTGAAAACGGAGCTCAGATTGTGGGCAACTTAGCAAAAAAGACAGGTCTTTCGCGGCCGTCAGTTTATGGCTTCTTAAAAAAGTTGCAGAATAGCGGTTTAGTAATTGAGTCACAGAAAAACGGGGTCAAAACTTTCCAAGCCAGTTCAGAGGAAAAAGTAAGTACGATTTTAGACGAAAGAATAAAAGACTTGGAAAAAGGCAAGTCAGAGATAAAAAAAGTTTTTTCGGAAATCCAAAAAGGTACAATAACAATCAGCCCAAAATTTCAACTCTTTGAAGGTAGGGAGGGTCTTAGAAATATACTAAGAGATGTATTACTTTATAGAGATATAGAAACAATGTCTTATTGGCCAATCAAATCAATAATTGAGATTTTATCAGAAGACTATTTTAGAAAACTTAATATAGAAAGGATAAAACGAAGAATTTATGTTCGTGCGATTTGGCCTCAAAATCAAATAGTGGATATAAAAAAACAGACATTTATGGGGGGTGGGGAAAAGTTCTTTAGAGAGACACGCATAGCCCCAAAAAGTATTTCTTTTTCTATGGGATACTGGATATACGGAAACAAGGTTGCATTTATTTCTTCTAAAAAAGAAGCATTTGGATTTATAGTAGAAAGTAAAGAATTTATAGAAATGCTATCATCTCAATTTGAACTCGTGTGGAATGCTTCAACAAGACTTGCAGACCAAGAAAAAGATGGGGAAGAATTTATTAAGGAAAATAATTTATGAAAATACTAGGAATTGATCCAGGATTTGAAAGATTGGGTATAGCGGTTTTAGAAAAAACTGCAAAAAATACACGTGAGGAAATAATATTTTCTGAATGTTTTAAGACTTCGGCAAAATTGGAATTTGCAGAACGTTTGAGTTTAATTGGCGAAGAAGTAAAAAGAGTAATAAAAAAATACAAGCCGGAAGTGCTCTCTATTGAGACTTTGTTTTTAAATACTAACCAAAAGACTGTGATGCGCGTAGCGGAAGCCCGCGGAGTGGTGATTTATGAGGCAGCGCAAGTTGGGCTCAAAATATTTGAGGCCTCTCCCTTACAAGTAAAAATAGCCATTACTGGCTACGGCCGAGCCGACAAAACGCAGATATTAAAGATGGTAAAACTGCTCGTTGATATAGATCAAAACAAAAAATCAGACGACGAATTGGACGCGATAGCTATTGCTTTGACTGCTTTTGCCCATATAAGATAGTCTTATTATTCAATAATAGAGTTATCCACAGTTTGGCTTAAAAAGCATTGCCAAAAGTTCTTGGATTTGATAAAAATTAGGGACAAATAAAGTATTAATATTTTACTATATTTTTAAATGGGTCGTTTTTAAAAATTTTTAAATAAAAAATCTTATAACTATATGAGTTATAATAATGACGAAGAAACTATGGATGAACTTTCTAGCGCAATGTTGAGCGACGATGACGGTACGTCAAATATTGACTTAGACGAACCGTTGGAACCATTAGAAACCACAGAAACATTTGACGATTACGTAGAAGAAGACCCAGACTCAGATCACTAATAAAAAAAGCCCCGCTACGGGGCTTTTTTATTTTTAAACTATTTTTATAAACTTTTTTTTACCTATTTTATATATATGACCTTGCACTGCCTCTTCATTGCCCTTCATCTTCTCACCAGCGGTCATATCCGTGATCGCTCCTACTTCAAACATCCGGCGTATTTCGGAGTTGGAATCAAAAATTCCGGCCTCTAAGAGCACTCCAGTGAATAAGCCGCTTCCCTTTACTTCCTGTATTTCGCTAGGAATTTCTTTTTTTTGGAAAGTTTTAATAAAACTCTCTTCTGCCTCCTTTGCTTTTTCTTCTCCATGATAAATAGCCACTATCTCACGCGCTAAACGCATTTTTATATCTCTTGGATTTACTGCGCCA
>JAHFNF010000013.1 GCA_023267515.1 Candidatus Nomurabacteria bacterium
CTAAAAGATTTTACCATCACAATCAAAGAGTTTATTACTACAATTGATAAAACGACAAAGATAGACATATAAAACAATGTTTCAATAAGGGAGAAGCCTTTATTGTTTTTTATTTGCTCTTTAATCATGAAAATATATTAAGAATGTAAAAAGACATTGCGCGAGAAACTGTTCGTGTACCTTCGGACCAAGATACGGTCACTGTCACTTCCTTTGTATAATTATCAGTAGTGCCGCCAGAAGTGGCAATATCACCAGTAGAAAGGTTGCGATTTACAGCAGAAAAAGTGACTTTACGTGTGAATACATCGACTGTATTGGCAGTGGTAGAAAGAGTCCAGGTTCCAGCAGAGAAAGTCGGATAATAATTGGTGCCGGAGGAAAGAGAGGAAATATTTGTCCAAGCGTTATCCCGCACAACACGCACCGCTTCAGCCCCCTCTTCTAAAAGCATTGCAGCTTGCACTTGGTGTAATGATTGCCTAGAAAGCTGAATGGATTTTTGCGCTGTCGCCATCGCAAAAAGAAAAGCGCTGGCAATAATTGAAGAAGCGACTAAAATCTCCACCATTGCGAAACCGGTATTCTTTTTTAGATTAGCGTATTTCATTTAATTTGTACTGATCCCACCAGTCGCGGATATGGTGATTGTTTTTGTAGTAGAAGAAACGGTGACCGTAACAGTACCGGTCTTGCTGGGAGTACCGGTAAGCTTGTTGAAATAAACATCTCCGCTTGTCCCACTTACTCCATTAAGTGTAACATTCGTGATAGATGCGGGAGAAGAAATATTTATTGTTTCGTTTGTGGAGCTACTGGCGTTGTATGCAGTGCCCTTAAAAATCACCACCTTATTAGACTGAAAGTGCACTCCATACTCAGAAGAAGCAACCGAGGCGAATGCCTCTGAACGAGCCTTGTCCGTGGCCGAAGAAATATCCCCGGTAGCATTTTTCATTGCTTGTGAATTTTTCAAACCACTGAAAGAATAGGTGGCGATCACCAAGATAATACCAACAATGGCTACTGCCAGAAGTATTTCTAATATAGAATAACCTTTTTGGTATAAACCCTTCATTCCAATAATTTTAACACAAAAAAGTCCCCAAAGCAGTAATATCGCTTTGGGGACTGATAGAGTGACCGGATTGTCACTCTTTGACGACTTTCAACACCTCATCGGTAGATGCAAACACTTCCGGCAAAAGAGCTTTCACCATTGGATGCTTTTTACTGACAAAGAAAAAATGATTGCTGAGCTCTCCGATAATAGTGGCTTTAGTAGGTTTACCATTACTGAATTCCTTTTCAAGTATCTCCTTCTGCTCAGTAGATAGGAAATCAAAGAAACTCTTGGCTTTGGCGGGAGTTGACACCTTTTCCTTTAAAGGAGCTGCTACCGGTTCAATTGCGGACGTGCGGGTCCTTTTTTTCGGAGGGGTATTCACAAATCCCGCTACTCTCACAGTGAAGCGCGTCTGCTTTTTTGCTCCAGCTTTGATTTTGGCTTTGGCACCGAATTTTATTTCAATTACATCTTTCAATTGCTTAATCAATGCAATTTTTTCATCTTCGGTCCCATTCACCACGCTGATTTGCGCCTTCTTCGGACTAACCTTCTTCACCATCATATATATCTCCCCTTTCTTTACTCCCCTCTCGCCCAAAATTTTGATTTTTTCTTTCTTAATCAAACCTCTGAGCATTCTCGACAAACTTTGTATTTCGGGGGAGCCAACGGAAGGCGATGAAAGCGTTCTTTGTCCAGGATTTTCCATCTTGTGGAGTAACTCCTTGACAGGAATTCTCTCCCCGCTTTCACGATAAAGCTGGACAGCAACTTCACTGGTAAGAATGAAGAAATGTGAATGTCTAGCATCTCCGCTCTCAATGATAAGGTAAATGCCATACTTTTCTTTCAATTCTTTTTTAACCAAGAGCATTTCAGTTTCACTGCATGTTGGGCAAATTACGCGTTTGGACACTCCAAATGGACCATCATCCGGAATCCCAGCCAAGATTTTCCGGTAAACTTTTCTAAGGATAAAGCAGCAGGCGTCAATCACAGATGTGTATTGCCTTTGGGTTACTTTTTCCTTATCGGAGACCTTGATTTTTTTGAAACCAAGATCAAAGGTAAGGTTACACTTCTTGCCATCCCGGAGAATAAACTCAACTTTCTTTTTCGTGAAAATCTCCATTGCACGCTCCATCTCCGCTTCATTCAGGTAATTGAAGTGAACAAGTCCTGTTTTAAGGTCCGGCTGGTCTTTATTTGCCGCTCCTAAAATTTTAAAGTCCTGATGTGCCTGTTTGAGTAGATTCAATTTCTTTTTTTGCTCATCAAGCGGATCGTTAAAATCCGTTGGAATCCTGATTCCAGCTTTTACAAGCTGAGGTGCTGAATTCAATTCCGGTAATTTTACATAAAACTGCTTTTGACCTTTCGTCCCATGGTATTCCTGGGTTTCAATATTGAGGGCTGTCAGCTGGTCTTGAACCATTGCTTTCTTTGCCGCGCCATCTTTATTGTTTTTGGTCTGGAGAAATTTTACGATTGTCCACTCCTCTACCTTTTTTCTTGTAGGTGCGGGATGATGAACCTCAATCAGCATAAAATCTTTTCCTTGGAAAAGTGCTGTTTTTCCTTCAATGACAGCCGTCAGAAGGACCTTCTTTTTCGCAATCTGTGACATAGGGGTGTGTTATTAAAATGTAAAAGTAACAATTCCGGCTTTTTCCGGGAACCACGTTTTCTCCACTTTAAGTGGTAAGGTATTGGCTCTAAACCTTTTTCTAGCTCCATTATAACACGATAAATAAAAAATGCAAGGGAGACTTGAAAATACTACTTTACAGTATCAAGCACAGAATACAAAGGCGAAATCATAGAAATAGCAAAGAAACCGACAGCGCCTCCGATAATAATCATTAAAATAGGCTCAATAATAGTGGAAAGATTTTTAGTCTTGCTTTCAACCTCTTCTTCATAAAAAAGAGCCACTTCTAAGAGCATATCAGAGAGCTTCCCCGTCTCTTCGCCGACTTCCAACATCTCGCCAACCATTATTGGATACAATTTTGTATTACTCTTAAAGACTCCTGAGAACGGCGCTCCCTTTTCCACCGCTTCCTTAGCGCTAGCTAAAACTTTACGATAATACATATTCTGCACGACATCCTCTGTAATCTCTACTGCCCGGGTAATAGATACTCCGGAAGTAATAAGGGAAGACAAAGTTCTGGCAGTACGGGCGGTATTTATCTCTCTGGCTAATTTACCAATGAGTGGCAACCTGATAATCAAAGCGTCAAAAATCGGTTTCATAAATTTTGCCCGAGAAAGTGAAATAAGACCAACTACTATTGCGATAATGCCAAAAACCGCCATAAGTAAATTCTCAGAGAAAAATTTACCCAAGGCAAATACGATCTTCGTAGAAAATGGAATTTTAGTACCCATCTCCGCAAAAGTCTTCGCTAAGGTAGGCACGACAAAAGCAAACATTAAAATTCCTATGAGCACCATCGCTGAAAGGATGACTCCAGGATACATCAGCGCTCCTTTTACTTTTTTGGTCAGATTGTCCGCTTTTTCCAGGTTGGTGCCTATTTCATTTAAAGCACCTACCATATTCCCCGACTCTTCCCCTGCGCGAATCATTGAAACAAAAAGTTTGGAAAAAACTTTTGGAAACTTTTCTAGACCAGAAGATAGAGGGGAGCCTTTGTCTATCTCTTTATGGAGTACGCTTAAGACATCTTTAAACGCTGTATTACTGGTTTGTTTTTCAAGCACGGAAATAGCCCTAGATAGAGACAGTCCCGCGTGTAACATCCCACCTAAATTTCTGGTGAAAATAATTTTTTCTCCAATCTTTACCCTGGCAAACATCTTTTCAAATGAAGCTGAAAAGTTTGATATGCCCCCCCTTTCTTTCGTAAAAACCGAAAGCGGGATGTTGCCATCCGTAATCAGCTGGCGAGCAACCATAAAGCGATTTTCGGCATCAACAGAACCTTGAAATATTTCGCCTGTTTTTGATTTTGCTTTATAGAAAAAAATCATTGTATTTAGCTGTTGGATTATTCAGAGACTACCCGAAGCACCTCTTCAATCGTAGTCTCTCCCTTGACTGCTTGAAAAACTCCGTCTTCAATCATCGTCATCATCCCATCTTTTTTGGCTTGCACTTCAATCTCGTCCCCCGACGCCCCGCGAATGATCATCTCTTTGATGGCCGAATTCACTTTCAGCACTTCGTGAATGCCGACTCTCCCAGCATAACCTTCTGGGCATTTTTCGGTATTATCAGGATGATAGAGAGGGATTTTATCCCAAGTATCATTCGGACCGACTATATTTTCAGCTTTGAGATATGCTAACATTCGGTCAAGATCAACGAGCTTGGCGAGAGACTTGATCTCGTCCGGAGACATAAAATATTTGCCGCCAGTAGAGCACAGCTTGCGCACCAACCTCTGTGATATTACTGTCTTTACAGTAGAAATTATTAAAAAGGGTTCAACCCCAATATCTATGAGACGCGGTATAGCCCCGGCGGCAGAGTTTGTGTGAATAGTGGAGAGGACCAAGTGGCCAGTAAGCGAAGCGTTGACCGCCAGCGACGCAGTCTCTCCATCACGAATCTCCCCCACCATTATAATATCTGGATCTTGACGGAGTAAGGTGCGGAGACCGTTTGCGAAAGTTAGGCCAATTTCCGGCTTGACCTGCGTTTGATTCACTTTTGGCATTTGGTATTCAATCGGATCTTCCACAGTTGATATATTCACTTCTGGTTTGTTTAGCATATCCAGCACAGTGTAAAGAGTCGTCGTTTTTCCTGAGCCAGTGGGACCAGTCGCCAGTATCATACCGGTACGCTGTTTGAGAGAGTCGTGAATACGCTCCAATGCTTCACCGTGGAAACCAAGACCTTCCAGGGTAAAGCCATGAGAATTTTCGTTCAGCAAACGCATTACTGTTTTCTCCCCGTAAAAAGTGGGAAGTGTTGAAACACGGAAAGAAACTTTCTGATCGTTATTTTCAATTTTAAAACGTCCGTCTTGCGGCAATCTTTTTTCATCTAATTTTAAGTTAGAAAGAACTTTAATACGCGCCGTAATACCATTGCCAGCTTCGCGTGGGAGAGTCATTGCTTCACGTAAAATTCCATCTATGCGGTAACGAATAATCAGATCATGTTCCCCGGGTTCTATATGGATATCAGAAGCGCCCTGTGAAACAGCGTGGGAAATAATAGAATCAACAATGCGAACCACTGGTAAGTCGGCAGCTAGATCTTCGTCTGATTTATCTCCTTTTTCCGTCGCGCTTTTAATAGCTGAAGCGTCTTTATTTATAATATCGCCGAATTCAACATCTAAGCTTTTTTGGTATTGTTTAAGCGCGCTTTTTATAGATGGTGTATCCGTCAGTCGGGGTAATATTTTTAGCCCTGATTTTTTCTTAACGAAATCAATTACTGGCAAGTCATCCACGTCTAGCATCGCCACTTCTAGCCCTTTTTCTCCTTTTTTATAGGTAATAATATTGTGAATGCGAGCGATCGGCTCAGGTATTAGCGACAAAACATCTGAATCTATTTTCTCCCCGACAAGATTAATAAATGGAATACCCAAAACAAAGGACTCCATCCTTTTCAAATCCTTTTCTGAAATTTTACCGTCAGAGAGAAGCTGCTCGCTCCACTTTTCTTCATCTGCCCCAGCATTTTTTACCGCCAATTCAATATCTGCTTTTGACACCAAGCCAGAATCTAAAATATATTTTTTTAGCTGTTTGTCATCTATCTGCATACTCTTCTATTATATCACGCTAAAAACAAAAACTCCCTCTTGGGAGTTTTTGTTTGAAAACCTAACGGTAATGTTATGTCTTAGTTACTATTTTCGTAGCTGTACCAGGGGTAGGATTGGAATTAGTAGCGGTAGCGGTAAGCGTATGCGTACTGCCGACTGGTAATTGTTTTACATTCCAATTGTAGGTGCAACTGGTTGCAGAGTTACAAGTCTTTTTTGGAGCACCGTCAACTGAAAGACTAATTGAACTTGATAAAGTAGCAGTTGCGGTGAAGTTCACTTTTGTTCCAGAAACAGTAGTCCCGGCCGGGCTAGTAATAGTAACAGTAGGGGTAGCAGCGACAACGTTAGCGACTGTAACATTCGCTATATTTGAGGTCGCATTGTTTCCAATGGTGTCAAACGCTTTGGCAGTAAGAGCATAGCTCCCATTGTCTGATGAGGTTGTATTCCAAGCATAAGAGTAAGGAGATGTGGTGTCAGAGTTAAGAAGCGTTGTGCCTTTATAGAAATCAACGTGCGCAATGCCACTGGCATCACTAGCGGTAGCAGTAAGCGTGATCGTACCAGAAACATTAGCACCATTTAACGGAGCAGTGAGTGAGACAGTCGGCGGAGTGGTATCAGTCGTAGATGCATTGTTTACTGTAACAGTTAAAGGACTTGAAGTGGCAAAGTTTCCGGCGGCGTCAAAGGCCTTGGCGGTGATTGCATAGGTGCCATTTGGCACTCCGGAGGTATCCCAGTTATAAGAGAAAGGATCGTTCACAACCATATCAGCAATATAGGTGCTGTCGCGGTATAGTTTTACCGAAGTCACGCCGACCTCATCATAGGCTGAGACAAAGAAGGACACAATTCCAACTGTGGGCCAGCCGGCCGGTGGATAAGTGATTGAAACAGAAAATGGAGGGGTATTGTCAGTTGGTAATGTCGGAGCTGGAACACCTGTCGCTTCAAGCGCGATAAACTTGCCAGTGGTATTAACTGAATCAATAATATAAACTCGGTTACCGACAATCACTGGGCTATAAGGAGTTCCGACTAAGGATGCCGGACGTCCTGACCAAAGTATCGTCCCATCAGTCAAAGAAAGAACATAGATATTTGTAGTACCAGTAACTACCACTGTGTTACTACTTAGGGCTATCGCTGCTACTGAGTCTGCATAAGAAGAAGAAATTGGGAGTGGAGTATTCCAGAGTGGAGCGCCAGTCGTAGAATTATAAGCAAATATACCCTGAGTGGTTGCTAAGAGAACCATTCCAGGAGCAAGTAATGGCCCTTGGTCTACTGTCCCTTGGGCGGGAACAGTCCAAGCGACAGAGCCGTCAGTCTTATTGCGAGCCACCAAAGCATTCTCTATTGAATACAGATAATTGTCATTGACGCTGATTGAGTTGGTCGGACTAGCTGGCACAAACCAGGTCTGACTACCAGTATCTGGATTAAAAGCTGTAATCCCAGACTCCCATGGCCAAGTTGCATCTACTATATGATTAAATGACCTTGCCCAATATAAAGTATTGTCATCAAGTGCCAATGCTCCGCGTAGCGCGTCACTATAACCACTCCAAGTATTGCCACCAGTTGGGGGATTCCAAGGATAAGAGTGCTTCCAGAAAGGCGTCCAAACAGGGATATTGCCATTGTAATTTCTTCCAAGAGGAATAGCCGCGATAAATATCCTGTCGCCATGCCAGTCAAAATCATTTACGGTATATACTCTGCTTCGGCTTATGTCAGGAACAATATTCCCCCACCAGTCGCCGCCCTGTGTAGCGCTTCCACCTCCTAGATAGTTGTATCTATTGAATCCATCATCTGATACAAACGCCCCACCTGCTATCTTTGCTGGAACCGATCCTTGCCAAGCATCAAAACCTTCAAGGTTTTGCCATTCACTTACCCCAGAAAGAGAAACTTGATTCATCATCCCCAACTTATGGGTATTGCTAGAAACTTTCAATGGATAATAAAAATGAATTTTATCTAAGTCTGCTATTACTCTTGGTCTGCTATTTGCCACAAACACAAAGCCAGAAGGCGGAGTCGGAGGAACATAGGTGAATATTTCTTGGAGCGCACCGGGAATACAGCCACCGGAAGCATAAGTTCTCTCTGCGTCGTGACCAATGGTAGTCCAACCGTCTGCACCTATGCTGTTGCCAGTATTTGGGCAATTCGGCAACGCCTGTGCTTTTTGCTGGCTAATATTCGTCCCTTTGTTATTTTTTACGAGCAAAGCTATTCCGCCCGCAAGCGCTAATAAAACTAAGACTGCGACTGCTGTTTTCTTATTCATATTTTTTTGATTATCCATTAATTTCTGAGGTTATTTTAATTATTTAATTGTATAAAACTGAAAGCGAGATGTCAAAAATACTACGGCTGACAGACATCAAGATTAATTACACCAAGCGTTTCAGCGGTGCCGTTCCAAACATAGTTATTAGGCGGAGTGCCTGTTTGCCAATGAGTAGTAAATTGCCAGTTGGAAATCGCCGGATTAGTGAGCGGAGTATTAAGCCAATCGTTGGAATGTACTCCTAGTGGAGGGGTCAAACCTGATTGGAAATTCATTCCATTAGCAATCATGGCATTTTCTACATAGACCAAAAGTGTATGGTAATCACTAAATTGTATTGGAGTGCTGTTGATAATAGTGAACGGAGAGCCGTTAACCACCATAGTGAAATTACGAACCTTCAAAGGATGCGGGACCAGTAAGAGACTGTTTAGGGGTTGGACTCCCATTGTATACCAATAGGTGCTTTCGCCTGGAAGCACTCCTGGATTTACTGTAACGTGGCCCAAGAAATTGCAAGTTGGAGCCGGAGGGGTATCGCGATAAGTGACAAATTCTGCCCAGATAGTATTGCTATTATTAAGACTACTTGCTAAAAAGTTTAAAGTAAAAGAAGTAATGTTATTTGAAATAATAGTACTAATATCAGAAAGTGCATCTGCCGCATTCATAGTCCAGTTATTATTATCATCACTCAAAGCAGTAAGCGTATTGTTTGAATAAGAAAAACTTCCGAGCGGTCCGCCACAATATCCAGAATTTGCATCAGGGCTCCAAAGAGTTCCGAGAGTTGTCGTAGTATTTAATTTTACCACTTCACTGTCGATAGTGTTGTTACAAAAATAACTTGCCATTAATGAGAGAGCGACTGGTGTTGTGTTTGAAATGGGCTGAGTAAAGTTCAGAGTGTGATTAAGCGTTTGACCAGAATCAAGCCCATTTATAAAAATTGCTGAATGAACTAAGGGTAAAGAAGGCTTACTAAACGCGACATATAGGGAAAAATCTTCATAACGATTTGAAGGAAAGTTAGGACCTAATTGGCCGGGAACAAATAAACTATAGCTATTTACAGCGGGATTAATACTGGATGTCACATCAATAGCATGAACACCGGAGTTACCACCGTAGGGGGTTTGAAACGTCGGACTTATTTGATTTGAAGAGTTAAAAGTATAGTTGCTACTTCCAGAAAGCGTAGGAGAAAGCGTGACAGTAAAAGGAGAACATGATCCATAACGTCCCGCAAAAAGATATGCTTTAAGGATAGTACTTCCAGCAGGAATATTTAATGTAAACGTCCCGGTACTGTTTAAGTTTGAGTATGCATTTGGTGAATACCCCCCTACTGTTACGCCACCATTAAACGATGCTGGTTCATAAAAACGGAGTGCGCCACCTGCTGGTACAGGTATTGTAGAAATTGGACACGGTATAGAGCTTCCAGAAACTGAGATATTAACTGTAGCGCTAGTACTGTTGCCCGCACTGTTGTAAGCACTAAGAGTATAGGTAATACTGTATGCGAGTGGCCCAGTAGGTGTACTCCCCGCACCAACAGGAGTCACAGAACCAATGATTGGCATAATTTGAGCACTGACACAGCTGGCATTCGTCGTCCAAGAAAGGGTGGACGAGCCACCATATATCACTGAAGTAGGATTGGCAGTAAAACTAGTAATGTTGCACGGCGGGATCGCTGTCTGAGTATCCGGAGACAAACCACCTAAAAAATTTTTATTTCCAAGAACAACCAGAACGAGAACCAAAATTATGAAGGGAACAATGACAACAATGGTTTTTTTATTCATATCTTTTTGGTTGTCCATCAAAATACTAATTAGTCCTAATTACTTACTGTAACATTTTTTGGAGACAAGTTGGAGGTCAGACCGGCTGCATCGCGAGCAAGGGCGGTAATAATGTGAGCGCCGTTGGTGGTAGTGGTTGTGTTCCAATTCATATCATAGTAGCCCGAGGTAGGTACTGTAATTTCTGGTCCAAGATCATTACCATCCAATTTAACTTGTACTCCAACAACCCCGAAATTATCTGATGCATAGACGTGAATAAGAACAGAAGTGCCAGAAACGGTAGAATTATTTGTCGGAAGTAAAATGGAAACAATCGGTGGGCTAATGTCATTGGTGTTAACTGGGAGAGTCGTTACACTTATTGTATTACTTGATGCTGATGAGTTATTGGCCGCGTCTCTCGCTTTCACAAAAAATGTGTAAGTAGTTGATGGGGAAAGGCCTACCCCGATTGTAGTATTGGTAGTAGATGTTTGCAATACAGAATTTTTGTAAATATCATAGCCGACAACTCCGACATTATCAGTAGAAGCAGTCCAGCTGAGTGTAGCTCCACTTGAAGTAATATTTGATGCGGTTAGGTTCGTCGGAGCAGACGGTGGAGTAATGTCAGAAGGGGCAACAACTCCCTTTACTACTGCTTTTGTAACAGTTGTTGAAAGATTTTGAGAGTTCGTCCCCACTGCTTTTAAGATGTGGTTGCCAACGGCGACACTGTTGCTATTTACATTCCAAGTATAAGAGCAAGTGGCTTTATTATTGCAGGTTTTTACGAGTACATTATCAATGTAAAGTTTAATATTGCTGAGCGAAGTGGTAGCCGTAGCGGTAAACTTTGTTGAACCAGAAACATTCATTCCGTCTGGGCCCACCGGACTGGTTATAGAAATAGAAGGAGCATTTGGGTTTACGGCAGGATAGTTCACATGATTCCACCACGTTCCTGAATTGCTATCACTTTTAGCGTACTCTTGTATCGTCCAAAGTGAGCCGTCACTCGGATCAAGAGCTGTTCCACTATAATCCCCCCATCTATTTCCGTGAGTGTAGGTTGCCTCCCCAATATGACCGATTGTTACTGGTGAAATCATATTTACTGGATCCGTTGTTTTTCTACCGACGTAACAGGTACTGAGGTACGTCGTGGCTGATGAACAGCTAAAACCAAGAAGCATATCGCCAAGTGAATTGATAGCAATTGAGGGATCAATGTAAAACGTAGGATTAGTGGAAGAGTGATCTTCCACTGTGCCATTTTGGACTACTGATGGAACAGTAGTTAGGTTGCCAAGTTGAACCCAATAAACTGAGGTGTGTGAAGGTGTGGCATTTGAGCCGACGCTAAATGTCGCAAAAATTGATCCATTTTTAAATACCGCCTGAGCCCAGCCGTCATTTGGGTCAACCGGTATCCCTCCTAACTGTGGAGCAGCTGTTCCACCAGGAAAATAAGAATTAGCATTGGGAGGTGGTACTCTACCAAGCAAGCTCCAAATAGGAGTATCAACACTGCCACTTATTTTAGAAACATTAATGCAGACACTGGAAGAACTAAAAAGTTGGTTTCCCCCACATCCATAACCCCATAATTCTAGAGAAACAAAATAAAGGTTTGAGTCAAGACTTGTAGAGTAAGCTGGAAACATATGATACTGGCCACATATACCAACAGTATCGCAAAGCTCATTGTTATTAGCATCATACTGATGATAATCAATATCAAAAGAATTTGGTGTTAATGGTAGCCCAGCAAAAGCATCCGACTTTTTTACTGTCATAATCTTTGATATTTTTTCTTGATCCACTAAGCTATAATCAGCAGAAATAGTGATCCACGACTGATTGGCTCCAACTTGCGGTAGATCCATATAATCCTGAGTGCCGATTGAGGATGGGGGAACACCATCTAGTGAATAAAGATACCAGTTGCCAGTCGGATCATTTGTGGCAGAAACAGCTAATAAAAGCATATGGGGCGCGGTGCTTGAAGCACTGCAATTACCCAGCGTGGTCATAATAAATCTTCCATCATAAAAAATAATTCTGGAATCACAGTGATAGGTGGAAGAAATAGAAGACCAAAATGTTTGTTGGCTTACGCCGCTAATCATTGCACCAGTACTTTTGTTTTGAACGAAAATTGAACTATTAACCACTGTCACTACGTGGTTGGGCCCTACTGCGCCATTTGAATCAGGAATATTTACTCCAGTATTTATACCGGCAAAGCCTGATATTGAGGTAGGGGGTAGAGGCGCAGACTGAGCGAGAGCAACCATAGGACTAAAAGAATTTATGGATAGATTTAAATCTTTTGAATTCATATCAAGCTCTTTACTGCCTCCACCACGGTGCAAGCTCTGCTCTGTTTCATGGATTTTTTCCATTCGTATTTCATCCTTCTGTTCTGCCTCCTCAGATTCAACCCCCGGTCCAGCTTCGGCTAGTTCTGCCTTTGATTGATGTTTCAGACTCTTCATCGTAACTACCGCGGATTTTACTTGCGCTCCCTTAACACCAGATAATGAACGGGACTTACTGGCTACCTGCGACACAATAGAAGATGCTTGTTGATTTTTATTAATTGAAACCACCAGCGCTACAATACCAGCAAGTACTACGAGAACTAAAACTGCACCGATTGTTTTTTTATTCATATTTTTTTGGTTATCCATAAATTGAAGGCTTGATTTTTAATGCTGTAATTATATAAAACGCAGAGTAGTATGTCAAAAAAACAAAAACTCCCCTTTTGGGAGTTTTTGTTGAGTATTTCAAGATATATTAGAGTAGTGAGGAATTTTTTGGCGTTCCGAATCCAGTCGGTCCATCAAAGCCAGTAATAGCTGTGCAAAGATATGAATTCCCACAAGAGCCATTGGAACCACTGATAATATCGTGAGTGTTGGCAGAATTGGTATTGCTGTAAGGAAGTGAAGCGGCCACGGTAAAGGACGGAATAGCAGGAGCAAGAGCAAATGCACCGACAATGATTGGCGCTGCAAGACTTGTGCCACCAACTGTATACCAACTGTTTCCACTTTTAATTGCTGCGCCAGTGGCCGGGTTGGCAACCGCTGAGACATCCGCCACAGTTCTCATAGAACATTGTGAATCTGTCTGCCAAGCTGGTTTTGATTCGTAAGCAGAACATCCGCTGCCAGATCCACTCCACGCTGTCTCACCAACATAACTGCCATTTCCAGAAAAATTTAAGGTAGTTCCACCGACTGCGGTCACAAAATTGGAAGCGGCAGGATATTGCACACCGTAGCCGTTGTCTCCTGAGGAGAAAACAATAGCGACGCCAGGATGATTTAAATGAGGATTGTAATTAGCTTCAGTATAAAATTCACTAAGTCCCCAAGAAGCGTTAACTACGTTAGCGCCTTGTGCGACTGCTTGATCAATAGTCATCATCATATTATCTAATCCA
Source organism: Candidatus Nomurabacteria bacterium (assembly GCA_023267515.1). Classification (GTDB taxonomy): domain Bacteria; phylum Patescibacteriota; class Minisyncoccia; order Phycocordibacterales; family UBA9973; genus UBA9973. The sequence continues at coordinate 13,385 of JAHFNF010000013.1, forward strand.
TTGTCATTTGCTTCAACAAAAAGAATGGAGCAATTTTGACACATAGCGTGCGCAACCTCCGCATCCATAGAACCTTCAAGATTCCAGTTTGGATTACTTTGAGGAAAAGTCGTTCCACCATTCTGATCTGTTTTCTTAAAACATGGTACTGCGGAAGACCCGATAGGACCGACGCAAGCCGGAAGAGTCGGGATACTGAATTGCTGACTATAAGCATTCAAGTCCGTTAAAATAGTAGGGTTATCATAAGCAATAGAGATAGCGATAATTTTACTTGTAGATGTAGTAGTCTGACTTCCGTAAGCAATGTGGAATTTGGCAGGAGTTAAACCGTTTATCCCCTTCTTTGGAGCGCCATTGGCCCCGACCACAATACGTGAGTGACAACGAACAGTATCTTCGCTTTCTTGTCCTGGGCAGACTGGCTTGTGCGATAGACCAAAATCTGACCCGAGGTCTTGGGCCAACTCTGAATTACCGCCTGTATTTCCATGCTCTTCATCTGCTAATACGTTTTTGACATTAACTACTGAAAAAGCAAAAATAACCATTATTGATAAGACTCCTGCGAGAACTTTTTTATATATATTCTTCATATCTTTCTATTATAGCAGATTGATTTTAAAAAGTCAAGGGAGAGTCTGGAAGGTTCTTATGGCAGACATTGGACACATTTCAGGCACAAGTTGCCAATCATACTGAGTACCCGGAATTAAAGAACTCAAATTCCAAGTGTTTGTGGCAGCACTTATAGCACTCCAGGTATTTGCCGGTATCCAAACAGAAGAACTAGCTGGCCTGTATCTAAGGGCAAGTCCCCCTACGTATGGTGGATTGTTTGTCCAATTAAGTGTGACTGAATTAGAAGTTAAATTAGTTTCATTAAGTCCAGTGACACAGTTTAATGGAAGTGGTGGCCCCCCGTAAGCCACAAATTCAGCCCATATAGGATCAGTGGTATTACCTTGAATAGTGGTTTGGGGCATAGTGGCAGTCATAGTAGTTGTAAAATTTGTATTGAAGGAAGTCGTATTATTGGTAATAAAATTTTGAATATTAGCCAATACGTCCGGATAAAACATGGTCGTGTTTGGAGTATCATCGGAGAGCCCGAAAATAGTGTTGTTGTAATAAGAAAAATCACCATGCGGTCCAGCACACGGGTCAGAAGAATTCATATCAGGTCCCTTAGTCGTACCCAAAAATTGCGTGCCGACTGTCACTCTCTCTGTATCTTCATATATCGTATTGAGGTTTGTACTGCACTGCCACCCTGCCATCACTGCGTATGCTACGGGATAAGCGGTATTTATTGGATTGATAAAATTAAGAGTGTGGTTCACTGAGTATTGTGAATTTATTGTATTTAAAAATACTTCGGTATATACCGTCGGCATTGATAGATTTTCAAAAGCAACTAAAAGGTAAAAGTCCGAGTAAGTGTTTGAGCCTAATAGATGCCCGCCAGTAATCTGCCCCGGAATAACGAGTGAGTAATTATTTGTATTAAGACTTGCTACTGCCGCAGTCACATCAATAACGTGTGAGGCAGAGTCTCCTGTAATATACCAAGGGTCAGCCGTCGGGTAAGTATAGGGGGTTTGAAATGTCGGGCTTGCTTGATTGGCTGGATTGAAAGTAAAAGGGAGTCCATTCAAATTAACGGTCAAGTTAGGAGCACAACCATTGCGAGAAGCAATGAGAAGCGCCTTCCTTATTGTGCTGCCTGGTGGAACAGCTGTAACAATATTTCCTATTGACCCTGCCCAATACGTGTAAGCACTTGGGGAGTACCCAGCGCCCGTCACTCCACCATTAAAACTATCTTCGTAATATCTTACGACTCCACCTGAAGATGGAATTACAATCGGACAAGTCACAGTCACCACCAAACTCTGAGTGCGGAAACCATTCTGATAAGGAATAACCAAGGTGTAGGTAGCGGAACCGCCATTAAGTGGCCCAGAAGAAATTGAACCATTAAGGGGAACAATTACATTTCCGCCGGGAAATGTATAACCGTAAATACGAGCTGGAGTATTACAGGTTCCACTTGTTGTCCAAGTAAGTGTGGAAGTGCCATTCACCGCTACAGCGGTAGGTGAAGCAGAAAAACTTGTAATCTGGCATGGGGCAGCTTCGGCAATTTTATAGTTAAAAGAAACTACTAAAAAAAGGGTGGTTAGAACTATTGAAAATATAAAAAATGGTCTAAGAAATTTTTGATGCAAAAAATTTTTTAATTTATTGAACATAAAATTTTATGGCTTCTTTGTTGTAGTGGTAACGCCGGTTGTTGTATCAATTAGAGTGCTCGTATTAGTCGTGCCCGAGACATTAACTGTGTCTGACACAAAATCGTTTCTATTGATACAAGGAGGATTTTTTTCT
>JAHFNF010000014.1 GCA_023267515.1 Candidatus Nomurabacteria bacterium
TTGGCAATGAGCATTTTAAAAGTTCTATAAACACTACTCCTCGTGAATGGCGTCCGGGGCAAGAAGGCGAAGAGGGGAATTTTCATATAGAGCTTGAGCTTTTTGCCGACGTCGGCCTCATCGGGCTCCCAAATGCCGGTAAATCATCCCTATTGAACGCGCTGACAAACGCAGAAGCTAAAGTGGGGGATTATGCTTTCACCACGCTAGACCCGAACCTTGGCGCTTTTTACGGATACATCTTGGCGGATATTCCGGGGCTTATAGAGGGCGCGAATGAAGGCAAAGGCCTTGGTAACAAGTTCCTCCGTCATATCAAGCGCACAAAAATGCTCGCGCATTTGGTGTCATATGAGAATTTATCACTTGGTTCAACTGGGATGCTGAAAGTCTACAAAGAAATCCGCGCGGAGCTAAAAGCGTATGATAAAAAAAATAAATTAAAAGAAGACGGTCTTGCCTCCAAAGAGGAAATAATAGTTCTAACCAAGACGGATGTGGTAGAAGATAAAAAAATCATAGATAGAGAAAAAAAGAAATTTGAAAAGCTCGGTAATCCTGTATTTGTAATATCGCTTTACGAAGATGAATCAGTAAAGAATTTCAGAGATAACCTCGTAAAGATTTTGAAGAAATAAAAAAATCCGCTCCCGTGTTTTACGAAGGCGGATTTTATATTTTTTTTCATACCCAAGGTGTGAATTTGCTTGGCTTTTTCCTTTGTTTGTTAATTAATATCGCAAATGGAGAAGCGATCATAATAACACTCACGCTTATCCAAAATATATGCTTCAGTTCTTCCCATGTAATGTTGGAACGTGGAGGTACAAAACTGACAAGGAAGGATAATAATGAAATAAGAATTCCACCAACGATAGAAACGATGACAATGAGTATTGCAATAGAAATAAAATTTAAGGTTTTATTTTTCATGATGGTAGTTATTAGGGGTTAAATTATTGAGTGAATTACTTCAAAGTCCAAATTTTGGGCTCAAAAATAATTCACCAAATATAACCTTACAATCTAAGGACAGAATATCATATTTCAGGCTAAAAGTCAAGTATTTAAATACCCTATATTTTGTTATACTTTTTAGGTGAAAAATTACTACCCAACAATTGGATTAGAGATTCACGCTGAGTTAAAAACATTAACCAAGATGTTCTGCTCCTGCAAGAATGATCCGGACGAGGAAAAACCAAATGTAAACATCTGTCCGGTTTGTATGGCGCATCCAGGGGCTTTGCCTGTGCCGAATAAAAAAGCAATTGAGAATGTGATAAAGATTGGCCTCGCGGTAGATGGAAATATTGCGGACTTTTCAGAGTTTGATAGGAAGAATTATTTTTACCCAGATATTCCAAAAGGCTATCAGATTTCTCAATATAAATACCCGATAGTTTCCGGTGGGCATTTGGCGGGGATGGATATTACTAGAATTCACTTGGAGGAAGATACAGCAAACAACAAGCATGACCGTGGAGATTTTTCTCTAATTGATTTCAACCGCGCCGGCGTGCCACTGATGGAGCTCGTGACAGAACCGCATACATTTGAGAGTGCGGAGGAGACTGCTAAAACTGCGATTAATTTTGCTAAAGAGTACCAACTCTTACTCCAATACCTCGGAGTCTCGGAAGCAAATATGGAAAAAGGAGAAATGCGTGTGGAGGCGAATATTTCTGTCTCGGAAGACCCGAAAAACTTTGGCACGAAAGTGGAAGTGAAAAACTTGAATTCTTTTCGCAGTGTGGAGCGGGCTATAAAGTATGAGCTGGATAGGATGATAAAACTTATAGAAGAAGGAAAGGGCAGTGAGATAGTGCAGGAAACTCGCGGGTGGAACGAAGGCAAAGGGACGACATTTTCTCAGAGAAAAAAAGAGGGCAGCGCAGACTATAGATATTTTCCAGACCCGGATTTACCAAAAATGAAACTCCACGAAGCTTTTGATTTAAATAAAATAAAAAAGGAATTGCCTGAACTCCCAGAGGCGAGACGAAAATTTTTTCTATCAAAGAATGTTCCTTCGCAAGTAATCGAAATTTGGATTTCAGATAGGCGCGTAGCAGATTGGGCTAAAAACACCCTTAAATATGGCTCTGAACCTGAATGGTCCACAATGGTAAATTTTATTACCAACGACCTAGTGGCTTTAGCTAATTCAAATCTTATGGATAAAGTCTTTGGTAAAACCAATATTGATTCTATTTATAAATTATCAAAAATGTATATAGAAAAAACTTTATCCTCCCGTGCAGCGAAGGATATATTAGTAGTTATGTTTGAAACAGGAGAAGAGCCCGAAAAAATCGCAAGGGAAAAAAACTTATTGCAAAAGAACGACGAAGAAGCCCTTAAAGTTATTGCTCAAAAGGTAATAGATGCGAATGAAAAAACAGTAGCTGATTATAAAAGTGGTAAGGAGAATGCTATAATGTCTCTAGTTGGACAGATGATGAAGGAAACAAAAGGTTCCGCGAATCCGCAAATAGCCAAGAGTTCAATTTTATCAATATTAAAGCAAGAAAAATGATTCAAACACTTCGCGAATATATAAAAGAAGCGGAAGAGAAAAAAGTAGCTATTGGGCATTTTAATATTTCAAATCTGGAAGCTCTACACGCTATTTACAATGCTGCCAAGAAATTAAATTTGCCTGTGATCATCGGGCTTTCTGAAGGAGAGGAAAAATTTGCTGGCAGGGAAGAAGCTGTGGCCCTCATAAAAACTATCCGTGAACGGGATAATTATCCGATTTTTCTAAATGCCGATCATCACATGAGTTTTGAATCCGTAAAATCCGCTTTAGACGCAGGTTTTGATATGGCTATTTTTGATGGAGCGAAGTTGAGCTTTGAAGAAAATGCAAAAGCTACCAAGCAATGCGTGGATTATGCCAAAGAAATAAATCAAAAAACCGGTAGAGATATTTTAGTAGAAGCTGAGCTTGGATATATTGGTTATGGTTCTGTAGTTAGAGATTCTATTCCTGAAGGTGCGGGGGTTTTGACCAAGCCGGAAGATGCGAAAAAATTTGTGGAGATGACCGGTATAGATTTATTTGCGCCTTCTGTCGGCTCTATACACGGATTAGTTAAATCAGGCAAACCGCATATCAACGCCGAGCTTGTGGCAGAAATTAGAAAAGTCGCAGGCATCCCGCTCGTACTCCATGGTGGTTCAGGACTTCGTGATGAGGATTTTACCAATGCCATTAAAGCTGGAATTTCAATCGTACACATAAACAGCGAAATTCGCCTGGCCTTTAAAGAAGCAACTGAACAATCTATGAAAGCTCAACCAAATGAAATTACCCCTGCAAAACTTCTTCAGCCCGCCGTGGATGCAATAGAAAAAGTGGTAGAGGAAAGATTGAAGCTTTTTAATGGGATTAAATAAAAAATCGTGTTAAAAATTGGAACAATCTTATTAATTTTCCTCGGTGAGATACTTGCTATAGGCGCAGAGATAGTAGCGGCAAAATATAACGCACTGAGTGATGGAAAATTTTCTAGTATTTTTTTTAAAGCTTTACCAGTCTTCTTTTTAGCAAGCATTCTTCTTTTAACAGGTTATATGCTAGGTTTGCGTGCTTTTAAAAACATCTGGATTGTAAGTGCAGTTTCCATAGGCTCTATCATAATTTCTGAACCAATAATTAATTATTTAGTGACTCATCAACTGCCTACAACAGGAGCTCTCATTGGTTTGGTTCTAGGGGTATTAGGAATAATTTCTGCCTTGTTTTTTTAAATATATGGAACATAAAAGTGAAAAAATTGTTTATCAAGGGAGAATGATTGAGATTATCCATGAGATAGTTGATTTTAATGGTAAAGAAATTATTTTAGAGCATGGTAGGCGTGCACCTGGAGTAAGACTCATAATCAAAACTCCAAATGGTGGATTTTTAATAAGCAAAGAAGAAAGGTATAAACTAGGATTGGATTATCGTCTACCTGGTGGGAAGGTTTTTGATTCGTTGACTGAATATAATGAATTTTTGTTGAAAAATAACTCAGAGGAATTGGTTGTAAAAGCAAAGGAGGCAGCTATAAAAGAAGCTAAGGAAGAAGTCGGTATTAAGCCCTTAGAAATTAATTTGTTTTTGAAATCTAGTTGTGGCGGCAGCTTTGAATGGGATTTATATTACTTTATTGTAGAACAATATGAGGAAGTTGGTCAGAACCTTGAAGAAGGTGAAGAGATTGAGCCTGCAGAGGTTTCCGCCGAAGAATTAAAAGAATTGGCTTTGTCAGGTCAAATGCAGGAAGATAGATCGGTGGCTGTGATTTTAAAATATTTACACAAAAACTCTTAATGAAAGAAGAAATACAAAAAATATTTAAGGGGGAGGTGGAGGACAGCGAGGAAACACTCACCAAGTATTCGCATGATGCGAGTGTGTTTTCAATTCGCCCAAAGGTGGTGGTATTTCCGATGGATTCGGAGGATGTGCAAAATCTAGTGAAATGGGTCTCGAATAATCCTGGGTATTCCATCACTGCGCGGTGTGCTGGCACAGACATGTCCGGTGGGGCGATAGGGGAATCTATCATTTTAGATTTCACTAAGCATATGAATAAATTAGTTGCATTTCAAGGTGATAGCATAACTGTTCAGCCTGGGATGTTTTATCGAGATTTTGAAAAGATAACACTAGAAAAGGGACTAATACTGCCTTGTTATACCGCTTCCAAAAGCCTGAATGCGATGGGTGGGATGTTTGGCAACAATTCTGCCGGCGAACGCACGCTCAAATACGGGAAGACAGAGGACTATGTGATTGAATCGAAAGTCGTTTTTTCGGATGGAGTAGAAAAAGTCGTAAAACCTATTTCTGTAAGCGATGTTTCAAAACAAGATGAAAGATATAAAAAACTTCTCGAGCTTATAAAAAATAATGAAGAGGAAATAAAACAAGCAAAACCGAAAGTGCATAAAAATTCTGCAGGGTATTATTTGTGGAACGTTTTAAACCATCAGTCATTGCAAAATTCCGCCGCTTTACCCTCTCTGCGGGGGCTCCGACACGGACAGAATTTTCCTGATTCTGGTTTCGTGTTTGATCTGAATAAATTACTCGTTGGCTCGCAGGGGACATTGGGAATAGCGACAGAGATTACTTTCAGATTGGTGAAAAATCCCAAGTATTCAAAGCTTGTGGCGGTGTTTATGAATGATTTAGAGCCATTAGGCAGGTTGGTAGATGAAATTTTAGAGGAAAATCCGGAGACGCTTGAATCCTATGACGATAAGACAATGAAACTCGCGGTTCGCTTTTTCCCGGACTTTTTGAAGACAAAAGGGTTTATAGGTATGGTGAAATTTATGTGGAGCTTTTTACCGGAATTAAAAATGATGATCACAGGTGGATTCCCAAAATTAATTCTACTTGCTGAGTTTGCGGGTGATAACGAAGCAGAGGCACATAAAAAATGTGAGAAGCTTGCAGAGCGATTAAAGAATTTTAAAGTAAAAGTGCATATCACACGCTCTGTGGCCGAAGCAGGGAAGTATTGGGATATTAGGCGCGAGAGCTTTAATCTCCTGAGGAAGCACGTCGCGGGCAAGCGGACTGCACCGTTTATAGATGATGTGATAGTGCGGCCAGAGTTTTTGCCAAAGTTTATTCCAGAATTAAATCAAATCCTTTCCAAGTATGATATTGCTTATACCATCGCTGGGCATGCAGGGGATGGGAATTTTCATATTATTCCACTGATGGATTTCAATAGACCAGATACAGCAAAAATAATTTTGGAGCTTTCGGAAAAAGTGTATGACCTTGTGATTCGCTATCACGGCTCTATCACTGCGGAGCATAATGACGGCATTATCCGTACGCCGTATCTGGAGAAAATGTATGGCGCTAAAATTTACGACCTATTCAAACAAGTGAAAAATATCTTTGACCCGCAAAATATCTTTAATCCCGGCAAAAAGATTGGTGCTACCAAGCAATACATTGAGAGTCATCTGGCCATCGAGCACCCAAAGCCCCACCACGGCGTGTAGAAGCTTGCAATTTTAGGATTTTTGTATATAATCGTTTCTATGTTTGCTATAAAGGCTAAAGTAAGAAAAGCAGGGGAAAAGACCGATGCTTTGAGGAAAACCGGAGAGATTCCGGCTGTTTTTTATGGCATGGGCAAGCCTACGACTCCTATCTCCATTTCTACTATTGAGTTCAAGAAAATCTGGCGCAATGCGGGTGAATCTTCTACTGTTACCCTTACTACACCGACTGGCACAATTGATACTCTTATTCACGAAGTGCAGACTGATCCCGTTACAGATGAACCGATTCACGCTGACTTCTTGGCTATAGACATCAACAAAGCAATCAAGGTCAACATCCAGCTTGAATTTACTGGCATTTCAAATGCGGTAAAGACTGGTATTGGAACCCTTGTAAAGGTTTTACACGAAGTGGAAGTAGAAGGTTTGCCAAAAGATTTACCCCATAATATTCCTGTTGACATTTCGCCTCTTGAAAATCTTGATAGTCAGATTTTGGTTTCTGATCTAAAAGTTCCAACTGGCGTCACGATGATAACAAAAAGCACTGACGTTGTCGCCTCCATTGCTCAGCAAATAGAAGAAAAAGAAGAAATCGTCGCCCCTGTTGACCTATCCGCTATTGAAGTAGAAAAGAAAGGTAAGAAGGAGGAAGAGGGAATTGGCGAAGAAGCTACTGCCACGGAAGAGAAAAAATAATCCTCAATTGTGGTATAATAGAGCTATGACAAAGTGGAAAGTCGCAGTTTTTTTTGTTGCAATACTAATATTTTCAGGTTTCTGGACTCAAAAAGTCTACGCCGCTTTTGATTGCTTACAGCTCCGCACAACCTCTACGCCTGAGCAGAAGAATTTTTGCAAAGATCAGCTGGCTCAGCTAGAAAAGGAATATAATGGGCTCCTAAAACAGCTTGATGCAGCAAAAAAGAATACGGGCACTCTCACCGGAGACGTAAATTATCTGACCAATCAAATCAACGCCTTAAAATCTAAAATTAAGGGCAGAGCCTTGGTTATTGCCGAGCTCAAAATAGATATCAGCGATAAGGTAAACAAGATCGGTAGCCTTTCCGAGAAAATTGATCGCGAGCATGAATCGCTGGCGCAGCTACTCCGGAATACGAACGAATTTGATAATGAAAATATAATACATTTAATTTTATCCGACAATACTCTTTCTGGTTTTTATAGTGACTTAGAATCCTACTCTTCCATCAAGCAATCTGTAAAAGCCTCAGTAGAAAAGATTACGGGCGTAAAAGTTGAAACTGAGGAAGAGAAAAAAGCTCTTGAAGAAAAAAGAGATGCGGAGCTAGATGCTAAGGTTGAGCTAGAAACTGCCCAGAAAAAGGTGGCTCAATCTGAGGCAGAAAAAAAACAATTGCTCGCAATATCCAAGCAAAATGAAACCGCTTATCAAACACTTGCGGCGCAAAAAAAAGCAAAAGCGGATCAGATTCGTAGCGCACTGTTCAGCCTTGCAGGTATTTCGCAAAAAATAGAGTTTGGCACGGCCCTTGAGTATGCCAATGAGGTAAAAAGTAAATTGGGCATTGACCCTGCATTTCTCCTGGCGATTCTCACTCAAGAGTCCAATCTTGGCGCCAATGTCGGCCAATGCTACCTCACGAACCCAGACACAGGTGCCGGTGTGGGCAAGAATACCGGGACCCCATTTTTCAATGTGATGAAGCCGACGCGTGACGTGGCTCCGTTCCTAGATATTACCAGCAAGCTTCACTTCAATGCTTATGAGACGGCTGTGTCCTGCCCGATTGCCGGAGTGGCAGGATACGGAGGCGCAATGGGACCAGCGCAATTTATTCCCTCTACCTGGAAATTATTTGAGCCACGCTTGCAGAGCCTAATTGGCAGCTTTCCAAATCCTTGGGCGCCTCGTGATGCCTTTATGGCCTCTGGGATGTACCTCACTGATCTGGGTGCTATCGGCAATAGCGCTAGTGCCCAAAATAAGGCAGCTTGCAGATACTACGGCTCTGGTGGGAATTATTGCTCTTATAGCACTAGTGTGGCAAGATTAAAAGCCGCTATTCAGGCGAACATAGATTTGCTTTAAATAAAGATTTGTGATAATGTCTTAAACGTTATGAAGGCAGATATACATCCAAAATATCATATAAATACAAAGGCCACCTGTGCTTGCGGGGCGGTTTTCCTCGTGGGCTCCACTTTGCCTGAAATCTCTGTTGAAATCTGCAGTAATTGCCACCCCTTTTATACTGGAAATGAAAAAGTCTTAGACACTGCCGGACGCGTGGACCGTTTCAAGAAGCGCGCAGTAGCATCTGCTGCTAAAGCGAAGAAGTAACTGCCATTGCAAATAATTTTTGCAAAAACAGATATTTTTTTGGTAAAAAATTCTTCGTGCTCACGCCGTCGCGTTCGCAAAGTTTTGCAAAAACAATTTGCAATTAATTTATGATGAACATAGATGAACTAAAAAAAAATCACAATACAAGCTACTTAGCTGAAATTTTAGAGCGCCTGAATAGGGAAGAAGGAGAGGTCCGGGAAATGCTCGCAGGGGATGACACCTTGCACGAGATGGCGCAGACCGAGCTTAAATCAATCCAAGAACAAAGAGAAACTGCAGAAAAGCAGATACAAGATATCCTAGATAAAGACAAAGAGGAAGAAGAAATGGCGAATGAAATAATCTTGGAAGTACGGGCGGGTGCGGGCGGGGACGAAGCATCTCTCTTTGCGTGGGAGCTCGCGCATATGTATGAAAAGTTTTCCGAGATGGAAGGCTGGGACTGGAAGACAAATTATGAATCTAAAAATGATTTGGGCGGATACAAAGAGGCGAGCTTTGAGGTGAAAGGCAAAAATATTTATGAAATGATGCGATATGAAACAGGCGTGCATCGAGTGCAGAGAATTCCAGCGACAGAGAAAAATGGCCGAGTGCATACTTCTACGGCATCAGTAGCGATCCTTCCCATTCGTAAAAAAGTACGTTTTGAAATAAATCCAGCAGATATTGAGATGGAATACTCACGCTCGGGCGGAAAAGGCGGGCAAAATGTGAACAAGGTGGAGACCGCTGTCCGACTGATACACAAGCCGACTGGCATTGATGTACGCTCTACAAACCAGCGTAGCCAGCTTGCAAATCGAGAGAAAGCAATGACGATACTGATGGCAAAACTGCAACAGCTTAAAGAAGAAGAAGAAGCAAAAAAATATTCTGGTGAACGAAAATCTCAAATCGGCTCGGGTGATCGCTCGGAAAAAATCCGTACTTACAATTTTCCGCAAGACCGTATCACCGACCATCGCATCAAAAAATCCTGGCACAATCTGCCGAAAATAATGGAGGGCTATTTCGGCGATATAATCTCCGCTCTCCAACTTGGTGAAACAGGGGATGAAGATGACGAGAAAGCAGCTGATGAATATCTATCAAATGCTTATGATAGAAAGTTTAATAAATAATTTTTTATTGCCATTTACGTGCCTTTGTGCTATACTTGCAAAGTAGTTTCTCCAAGAGCTTTCAAGTTTTCGCAAAACGAGACCAAGTAGCGGTAAGAGCAATCTACGTCCTGAGTTACGACGAAGGACATTATAAATAGTTTTTGCCCGATTTATTAAAACGGGAGAAAAAAGAAGTATGGCAACTAAGCTATATGTGGGTGGACTTCCTTACAGCACCCAAGAAGACGCTCTTCGCGAGCTCTTTGCGCAGGCAGGTAGCGTAACATCTGCAACTATTATCATGGACAAGATGTCCGGTCGCTCAAAAGGTTTCGGATTCGTGGAAATGGGATCTGACGAGGAAGCACAAAGTGCAATCTCTCAGTTCAACGGCCAAGAGTTTGAAGGACGCAAGCTTACAGTCAATGAAGCTCGCCCTATGGAGGCTCGTCCGCCAAGAACAGGTGGTTCTGGTGGATACGGTGGTGGTAATGGCGGTTACGGCGGTGGAAACCGTGGTGGACGCCGAGAATACTAATCTCTTAGATTTCTCAAAACAAAATACGCTCGCAAGGGCGTTTTTTGTTTGCTTTTTTATTAAAAGTGTGATATTATATACTCAAGAAAAATTCTTTGAAAAGTAGTTATTTTTAAGTGGTTTGTCGGTAATTTTTAGAAATTTTTTGATTTTTAAAATTTACCGATAATTTATAATTTAATTTTCTAACACTAAAAGAAAACTACAATGAAAAAAACAGCATTAGTCGTTGAAGACGACCCAAATTGGCAAGATGATTTCCGGTTAGCTTTAAGCAGGAAAGGTTTTGAGATTTTACAGGCCTCTGACTTAAAAGAGGCAAAAGAGTTGTTTCTTGCCAACTCAGAGGAAATTGGTTTGGTTGTTATGGATGGTTGCTTAGGAAGTAATTCTCCAAACAGTATGGACTTGATAAAAAACATCCGTCAGACATTTAATGGTCCAATGATTGCTTCGTCCGGTTCAAAACTATACTTGAAAGAACTTACTGGAGCTGGATGCAACTTCATGTTTCATAAAGGTGGCATAGGATACTTCGATGAGTTACTTGAAGCCATTCTTAAATGAATAGACCAATGTTATTATTGAGAACCTAAAAAAGCGGGACAAAAATCCCGCTTTTTCATTTGCAAGAACATCTGTTTTTTGTTATATTTGTTCAGTATTTTGAGCGTGTAGTTCAGTGGTAGAACGCTGTCCTGATAAGACAGAGGTCGATGGTCCGATTCCATCCACGCTCACCCAAAGGGTGATTTTATAATATGGAAAACAAAGAAGTAAACAAAAATTCAATATGGCGCCCAGTGCTATTTTTCTATGCGCGGACGACGGGCTGGATTGTCATTCCTTTAGTTTTAGCGATGCTGTTGGGCAACTTCGTGCAAAAGTCTATCGGCAGTCAGATATTATTTTTTATTATCATCGCGCTCGGCTTTGCTGTCACTTGTTACGGCATTTATAAAGAAATAAAAGATTATCAAAAAACTTTAAAAAGCAAAATAGATTCAAATGGAAAATAGTGATATAGAATTAAATCAAAATAGCGAGGCAAGTCCTAGCCACGAAGTGACTATCTTTGCCGAGCCGATTTTTCATATAGGTAATTTTCAAGTCACAAATTCACTTATTACTTCATGGCTCGCGCTGATCGTCATCGCGGTGCTCGCCATAGCCATCCGCCTTAAGATAAAAAAAATCCCTGGCAAACTGCAGAACTTTTTTGAAATAATGCTAGAAGGCGCACTTTCTCTTTGTGATCAGGTGACAGGGGACAGAAAGATTTCAAACAAAGTTTTCCCGCTTTCTTTTTCTCTTTTTATGTTTATTTTAGTTTCCAACTGGCTCGGGCTCATCCCAGGCCTCGGCGCGCTTGGCTTCACCGCGATGGAAGGCGGACATGCATCTTTTATTCCGCTATTCCGCTCGGCGACAGCTGATATAAACACCACCTTAGCGCTCTCTCTTTCCATAGTTATCGCTTCAAATATCTTTGGTATTTTCATTGTCGGCCTATGGAAAACCTTCAACAAATATGTTAATATACTTGCGCTGGGTTCGATATTTAAGAAAGTGCGCAAGGATCCGGCTGTGCTCATAGTAGCCCCCATCCAGTTCTTTGTGGGCATTCTTGAGTTTATAGGGGAATTGGCAAAAGTGGCCTCGCTCTCGTTCCGTCTATTCGGAAACGTCTTTGCGGGGGAAGTGCTCCTCGTTTCAATGTCCGCCATCTTTGCCTACCTAGTGCCTGCGCCATTTCTTTTCCTAGAAGTCTTCGTCGGCCTCATTCAGGCGCTCATCTTCAGTCTCTTGGCGACAGTATATTTTGCCATCGCGGCGCAAGATCATTCAGCTCACGAGGAAGGGGAACATAAACAAGCACACGCGCATTAAAAATTTCAGCCTCACCGGCTGATTCGCCGAAGAGGCGAAATTAAAAAGTAGTCGAAACATTATTAAAATTAAGTAAGAAAAAAATAAAATGGAAAATCAAGTTGCAACAACATTAGTAAACGTCGCCCCTATCGGTAAAGGTCTAGCAATAGGTCTTTCTGCTGTCGGCGCAGGTATCGGTATCGGTCTTATCGGTGGAAAAGCGATGGAAGCTATCGGACGCAATCCTGAAGCTACCGGTAAAGTTTTGGTGCCGATGCTTATTGCTTCTGCTTTCGCGGAAGCTGTGGCTATTTACGGTCTCGTTATCGCATTCTCAATCAAGTAATCAATCAAGTAATTTAAATGGAAGAACTTATTTCCACATTTCATATAGATTTGAAATTGATGATCGCCCAGTTGGTAAATTTCGGGCTGGTCTTTTTGGCGCTTTATTTTATCGCAGCCAAACCGCTCTCAAAACTTTTAAAAGATAGAAAAGAAGAAATTACTTCGGGTCTTGATAATGCAGAAAAAGCAAAGAAAAATCTCGCCGAGGCTGATCTGAGGAAAGAGGAAATTGTAAAAGAAGCAAAAAATAATGCCAAGGAAATCGTCGCCAAATCCCAGATGGACGGAAAAGAAATAATTAAAGAAGCGAAAGACAAAGCAACTCTTGAAAAAGACGGCATAATAAAAGAAGCTAAGATGGATGCGGAAAAAGAGAAAAAACTCACAGAAGAAGCTGTGCGGAAAGAAACTGCCGAGCTTGTCTCATCTGGTGTGAAGAAAATGATAGAAGGGTATGTTGCCGAAGGCAAAGGTGATCACATTATCAATGCGATGTTAGCAAAATAGCCATGATCAAATCCAAACAATTAGCCAAAGCAATATACGAACTCGCAGAATCCAAGACGGAGCATTTGGATAAAAAGATTATGGATTTTATTGAGAGCCGAAATCTAAAAGCTCAAATCCCTTCTGTTCTTTATCACTTGGAAAAAATCATGGAAATGGAAGAAGAGAGAAAGGGAATTGTGATAGAGACTGCGCATGAGATTCATCATGAGACAGCCAATAAAATCAGAAAGTTCCTAGATGCTGACCACCTGAAAGAAGTATTGAAAGTTAAAAAAGAATTGATAGGAGGATTTAGAGCAAAGTGGAACGGACAGATTTATGATTCAAGTATCATGACAGGTTTGAAAAAATTAGAAGAAGCAATAATTAGATAATTTATAAATATGAGCGCAAATGCAACAATAGAAAATTTAAAAAAGAGAATTGCCGGGTTTGAGGCAGGAGCCGAGAGCTATGAATACGGCACAGTGATGTCTATATCAGACGGTATCGCCAGGATTTCCGGCCTTGCCAAATGCCAATATTCAGAAATGGTCACTTTTGAATCCGGGGCTACAGGTCTTGCGCTCAACCTTGAGGAAGATTTCGTCGGCGCTATCGTCCTCGGGGACTTTTCAAAAATAAAAGAAGGTGAAACTGTAAAGAGAACAAATAAAATTTTATCTGTACCTGTCGGCGAGAATTTTATGGGCCGAGTGGTGAATCCTCTTTGCGTGCCGATTGACGAAATGGGCGCCATAAAAGAAACTGCATTTTACCCGGTGGAGAAAATAGCTCCGGGTGTCATGACTCGTGAACCGGTGAAGACCCCAGTGCAGACAGGTATCAAATCAATTGATGCGATGATTCCAGTCGGCCGAGGTCAGCGTGAGCTCATCATCGGAGACAGGCAGACAGGAAAAACTGCTATCGCTATTGATACAATTTTAAACCAAAAAGGGGAGAACATGATTTGTATTTATGTGGCGATTTCACAAAAACAGTCAAAGATAGCGCGTATTGTTTCTAGACTCAAAGAAGCTGGCGCGATGGATTACACTATCGTCGTCTCCGCCGGTTCTTCCGACGGTCCAGCCTTTTCATATTTGGCGCCATATTCTGGCACAGCCCTCGGAGAATATTTCTTGGACAAAGGCAAAGACGTTTTGATAATTTACGACGATCTTTCCAAGCACGCCGTGGCCTACCGAGAAATTTCTCTTCTTCTCCGCCGTCCACCAGGCCGTGAAGCATACCCGGGGGATGTTTTTTATCTTCACTCTCGTTTACTCGAGCGCGCATGTAGATTAAATAAAAATTATGGAGGCGGATCAATCACTGCGCTTCCTATTATTGAAACGCAGGCAGGTGATGTTTCAGCTTATATTCCTACGAACGTCATCTCTATTACTGACGGGCAGATATTCCTCGAGACTTCGCTTTTTTACAAAGGTATTCGCCCGGCTATCAACGTCGGCCTTTCTGTTTCCCGTGTCGGCTCTTCCGCACAAATTAAATCTATGAAAAAAGTGGCGGGCAAAATGAAGCTCGCTATGGCGCAATACCGCGAGCTAGAAAGCTTTGCGCAGTTTGATTCTGATCTTGATCCGGAAACCAAAAAAGCAATTAACCGTGGAAAGAGAGTGACGGAACTCCTAAAGCAGAATCAATATTCTCCTGTGCCTGTAGCCAAACAAGCGGCCTCCATCTATGCGGTGAACGAAGGATATTTAGACGAGCTTGAGCTTACGGAAATTAAAGCGTGGGAAGAAAGATTTTATGCATTTCTAGAACGTTCCAAGAAAGCATTATTGGAAAAAATAAAAACCGATTGGTCTGAGGCGATTGAAAATGAATTAAAATCAGCAATTAAAGAGTTTATGGGGATGTAAATCATTATGGAAAATATAGAACTAGAAAAAAAGAATAAGGAAGAACCAGCGACAATTATATATTTTATATTGCTTTTATTGTCTAGTATTTTTAGTTATGTCACTTCTGCATACTATAGTGATAATCCTAAAATAGAATTAATTGGAATAGTAGCTGCATTTTTAAATCAAATCTTGTCTGTTTTAGGTTTATTTATGTTTTGGCCTCGAAAATCTGGAAAGAAAACTACCCTAAGAACTATAACATTTATAATTTCTATTATTTCAATAATTGTTTTTATTCTTCAATTATCAAGTCTTCACGATTAAATTTTTTTATGGCATCGACGAAAGAAATAAAACAAAAGATAAAATCAACCAGCAACATCAAGAAAATCGCAAAGACGATGGAGATGGTTTCGGTTTCCAAGATGCGGAGAGCGGTGGACAGGACTCTTTCTTCTAGGGCGTATGCAAGACTTTCGCTCGAGCTTTTAGTAAACCTTTCAAAAGATCGCGATGTGGAGCATCCACTTATGAAGGCAGGACGCGACGCGTCTGGCGAGCTTTTGATCGTCGTAGCAGGCAATAAAGGCCTTTGCGGGGGCTACCATACCAATTTGACCCGAGCCCTAAACCTTTACACGAAGAAGAGGGGTGGGGAGAATTTCAAAGCCATAACTGTCGGCAAATACGGAGAAAAAATCTGCCGAAAATTGGGTATTCCGATTGTTGCGAGCTTTATAAACTTTTCAGAATATTCCACGACTGATGAAGTAAAAATACTTTCTGATTTAGCCAAGAAAGAATTTGTAGAAAATAATTACAAGAGTGCCAAGATTTTATATACAGAATTTTTAAAGTCCACTACTTACAAGCCATCGCTCCGTGAGCTTTTCCCACTTTCTGTGAACTCTGTAAAGAATGCGTTGGAGCCAGCGGGTATCACAGCCGAGGCCGATGAAAAAAGATTTTTGAGTTATGTCTTTGAGCCGGATCCCGCAACGATAATTGAAAGTATTTTGCCAGGGCTTGTGGATGTCGTCATTCATCAGACTTTGTCCGAAT
>JAHFNF010000073.1 GCA_023267515.1 Candidatus Nomurabacteria bacterium
TCAAAAGGGCATATGGTGGTGGACATCGGTGGGGGAACGACGGATGTGGCTGTCATCTCACTCGGCGGTATCGTCGCTTCTACTTCGGTAAAATGCGCGGGAGATAAAATTGATCAAGCGATTGCAGATTATATTAAAAAAACTTTCAACCTTGCTATCGGAGATCGCACCGCTGAAGAAGTGAAAATAAAAATAGGCGCGGCCGTAGCGCTCGAAGAAGAACTTCGCGTGACTATCAAGGGAAGGGATTTTATTCAAGGGCTTCCTCGTTCGGCGCAAGTGTCTACGAATGAAATCGTAAAAGCTATCGATGGGGAACTTCGCCACATTATCAAAGCTATCAAAGAAGTGCTCCAAGAAATCCCACCAGAGCTCGCCTCTGATATCATTGATCACGGCATTATAATGACCGGCGGTTCATCCCAGCTACGTAACCTAACTGACCTTGTCTATAGAAAGACAGGTGTAAAGGCCACTCTCGCCGACGATGCTCTATATTGTGTCGTCAAAGGCACTGGTATCGCGCTTGACCATTTGGACGTATACAAAAAAGCAATAATAAGTAAAAAGTAAATGTTAAAGGATCATTTAAATAAAAACAGCCTACATCACGCATATTTAATAGAGGGCATAGCGAGGGAGGTACTGCCAGAGCTTTTGGAATTTTTTGATAGCTTGGGTGTAAAGACCTCGGGGAACCCGGATTTTTATAATATTTCAATTGATAGCTTTAAAGTCAAAGACGCGCAGTATTTAAAATCTTTGAGTTCTGAAAAATCTTTTGGCGTAGTGAAAGGTAGTAAGAAGATTTTTGTAATTTCTGTAAACAATTTTTTGCTTGAGGCGCAAAACACCTTACTTAAAATTTTTGAAGAGCCAATGCCAAATACGCATTTCTTTTTAATTGTGCCTGACAAAGATGCGCTCCTTCAAACTGTTGCCTCTCGTTTTTATTTTATTTCTGCGAAGTCAGATAAAAATGCAGAAATTAAAGAAGCGGAAAAATTTATCGCGCTTTCGCTCTCTGGCAGGATTGCTTACTTAAAAGAACTTCTAAATGTTCCAGAAGAAGATGAAGACGACGAGGATGTAGAAGTAGTCCCGCAAAACTCCGCTCGATCCAAGGCATCCAGCTTTTTAAATGCTATTGAAACTGCGCTTCATAAAAAAAAGCCTCTTGACCCAGAACCTTTTGACCAAATTTTCAAGGTCCGCGAGTTCCTCCGCCAACCCGGCTCCTCGGTAAAATCCCTGATGGAATCTGTGGCGATCGTTATCCAAAATCAATAATTTATGCTATTATTTAGACGTGAAAAATAATAAAGGCATTATTACAATCCCAATAGTCCTTTTTACCGTTGCCCTGATAGTAGTGGGTGGTATTGTTTTTTACTCTAAAAAAAATTCAAAAAATATTCCTCAAAATACACAAACACAAACTTATGAGGTTCCAACCGGTCCCTTTTTAGATGCAACTACTTACATTCCCCCGCATCCAATTTGCAAGTCGGACAGCACTCCGTGGGTTGAAGTTCTCTCTCCCAATGGAGGTGAAGTTTTTAAACAGGGAGAAAAAATCACTATCACTTGGAGGAGTTGCAAGGTTATACCTCCTATTTCACTTATGCTTATAAAACACGACTCTGCCAATCCATATATTCAAGAAGAAAATAGTGGCGATTATGCTGGACTTTCTTTGGGTGGTTTTGATGGGTATATAGGCACTGAGGATGATGGGGTACAGGAAGTAACCTTACCCACAAAAGGCGAAGACCCAAATTTAATTTCTGGTCAGCATTATTTTATTATCGTAGCCGGTATGGACGATCCTTCTGTCGGGCCAGGATTTAATCCTAGGGATGTATCAAACCGCTTATTTTCAATAAACTAAATATGCCATATAATTTTTTAAACACAAAAGCAGAAATGAAAAAGGTGGAGGAGCGACTGAGCCGAGATTACAGTCAGGTGCATACAGGGCGGGCGAGTCCGGCAGTTTTGGACGGTATAACGGTGGAGACTTACGGCGCCTTTCAGCCACTCAAAAATGTCGCTTCTATTTCTATAGAAGACCCGAAAACTTTGCGCATTGCGCCTTGGGATAAAACTCAAATCAAGGCTATAGAGAAAGGAATTATTTCATCCAATCTTGGGCTATCTGCGGCTACTGATGAATCCGGTATCCGAGTAATTTTTCCTCAGCTTACAGAGGAGACGCGAATGGCGCTAGTAAAGGTACTCAAAGAAAAACTGGAAGAGGCGCGTATAGCAGTGCGGCGAGAGCGCGAAAATGCTTGGAATGATATTCAAACACAGGAAAAAAATGGCAAAATGAATGAAGACGAAAAATTCCGCGGAAA
>JAHFNF010000074.1 GCA_023267515.1 Candidatus Nomurabacteria bacterium
GCTAGATATGGCATTGTAGGACCAGCGATTTTACGCACTACGTCAACTGCGTGTATCCCCTGCACTACCATTTTTACCAATGGAGAAGATTTCATATAGTTGATCAGCCATTTGCGAATCTCTGGACCGATTTTTTCAGGCTCTAATGTGCCAAAGTCCAGCATAGCGTCATAACCATATTTTTGATAAGTCGTCAGAGTCTTGTGGCCGAGCCTAGTAATCCACTCCTCGTTTTTTGGATAATGCGTATCAATCTGTTCATGGCTAGGCTGAAACATTTCCAGCGCCACAATTTTTAAATCACGCTGTTCAAAACGCTTTATAATCTCCCCCGTGAGTCCCTTGCGTACTCCGTCGGGCTTTATCATTACATATGTTCTTTCTTCTTTTGGATGTTTCATAGCTCTTAGTCTAGCAGAAAAAAAATAATTTGCAAAACTTACCTTTTTATAAAACCAGCAAAGGTCATAGATGAATAATCGTCTTCTTCAAAACCATATTTTCTATAAACCTGTTTGGCAGAGCACACTAGACCCTTTTTAGGATCAAAACCAAGCTCCTGCGCGGACGCATAGGCTTCTTCCAAAGAGTTCCCCTCAATTTCAAGATACGGTGGGATTTGCGGCCAGAAGTCTATATCAAAAACTGCTGTACCTTTTGTATACCTTACTCGTCTATTCCCTTGCTCCCGCTTTATGACAAAACCCATCTCGCGAAACAGTTCAAAGGTTTTATTATAATCTTCAACTTCAACCTCTATCTCTTTCATTCCATCATCAGGAATATCCGCGTTTCTAGATTTAATACCAATACGCTCTTTATAGCTGAGTGTGGTAAGAGTACCATCTGTCCGTAGGCGAACCCAGGCATGCTTTTTATCCAACCGCCAGTCTGGGTAATCTAAGAGCACTCTCTTATATTCATACTCTCCCGCTTTTTTCGCGCCGATAGAAAGAAGCTTCTTTTCAAGCAGAGGCACATCTATTTCTAAAAATTTTATTTCAAATTCTTCCATAAATTTATTTAATTTTTATATCCAGCGACTCTAACGCCCTCATTACAGAGTCAACTGGAAGACCGATAATGTTTGAGTGGTCTCCTTCTACTTTTCTAACAAATTTATCTAAAATGTCGTTTAGTGTATATGAACCTGCGTATTTTAATGGATTTCCTGTTTTTATATATTCATCTATTGTACTGTCAGACAGTTCTTTAAACTGAACCTTAGTCTCTACTGTTTGAGAAATTCTTTTCCCGCTTCTTGTGTCAATCACTGTAAAACCGGTAAAAGCGGAATGCTCTTGACCGCTTAGCATTGAAAGCATTTCCCTTGCCCGCTCAGGGGTATGTGGTTTGCCAAGGATGTGACCATTAAAATAAATGATAGTGTCTGCGCCGATAATCACCGCGTCTTCATAATTTTTTGCTATACTTTCTGCTTTCCCTTTTGATAAAAACTGTACCAGCTCGCCTGGCGGAAGAGGTAAACTCATATTCTCCTCGTAATCACTCGGAACGATCTCAAATTTAAGGCCAGTGTCTTTTAGTAGCTCTTTTCTTTTAGGGGAAGCCGAAGCAAGAATAATCTTCCGCATATCTAGAAACCAAAAATATTAATAATAAAGCCGTTAAACCCTATGACAAAGGTGTAGGAAAGGAGAACAATCCAGCTCAGGACTAATACTATCGGCGAAGTCATCCAGCCAGTATATACCCAAGAGCGAGTATATAAATTTACTCCCTCTACTAAAAGACCTACAATGAATGACGAGACAATTACAGCTAAAATAGCGCCTAGCCCAGCAATCCTAAACATAGCATACATATCTTGCATAATGACCATAAAAATTCCCCAAAATATCGGCAGGGCAGCCATCAAGGACCAATGCTCATTGATAGAAGGATAATACCACCATTTTAGTCCAAACTGTCCGATATATTCCCAGGCCATACCGATAATACAGCCACAAATAAATACCACCAAAGGGGTGATATTGCCTGATTTTAGAATGCTAAAAAAAGAAATACCCTTGAATGTAAAAAGGACATACTCCAACACAAATAAAAAGGCAAAAGAAAAAACAAGTCCGGTGGAAAGTCCTAAAAATTTTTTTCTAGGGTACTCCATTTTATCCATTTTGCTGTTCGTATTTGGCCATAATCTCAGATTCAATTTCCTCCCGATCTCGGCCATAGCGGAGATAAGAAAGTTCCTTTAAGCTCTCCACTATATCTGGATTGCCAGTCTCTGGTGGCAGGGTAGTAAGATTAAACGGTTTGGTCGGCTGGCCTTTCACGAGCATACTCATATAAGCATTGTAATTGTCCAGCTTGATGATGTCTTGC
>JAHFNF010000015.1 GCA_023267515.1 Candidatus Nomurabacteria bacterium
CTGAACTCTAACCCAAGCAAGGTGAGTCCTACTTCCACCGCTGGCACGCAGATGATAAGCATTGCTTCTACTCTTGATAGCTACAACAACGGTATCACCGGTCCAGGGCATTGTGGAACCACCACATCCACGACCACTTCTGGCACGGGCGGAACCGGAGGCACGGTAATTCCTTCCTAGGTGTTTTAATTCAAACAAAAATCCCGCGTAATGCGGGATTTTTGTTTTGGTTTTTTTAATTATCTCAGATTAGGATTTTTGCTCCAAGGAATCAGGGTTGCAGGAACAGGAAGTTGCAAATCGGGACACATTACATTCTTTGCTTCGTTCAAGCTGGTAAGATAGAAAATACCAGTTCCCTTTGTCAGACCCCAAGGTGCTAAAATTTTCTGATTATGAGGTGGTGTCTCTTGGAATTTCTTTACAAAGTTTTCGGTGATCGGACCAAATTTACCGTCAACCGCTATATTTACTTTCAAGTAATCCATCAAGAATTTCTGCAAAGCTTCTACTTTTGTAATATCATTCTTTACATATCCTTTGCGAAGATAAGCGAAGTCCACATCACAGATAGTGCTCGCGCCCAACACTTCTCCTTGTGTCTTCGGAGGTAGAGAACCGCCAACGGAAGTATTATGTACACATTCTCCTCGGCCATTTAAATGCCTGCCAGTTGGCACCTCAGTTTGAAGACCGTCTATGTTTGGACAAATATCATTTTCAATTACGGGGTACGTACAAGATTCATCATCTTGGGTAGCACTGGAATTATAGTTTGTAGCTCTTGGATCCGTGCAACCGAGAAGGAAGAAAGTATTGGTAATGGTGCAAGATTTAGTGCCACCGAGTGAAAGAGTGACAACACCATTTGAATCACAGTCTCCACTTATAGAACCAATATAATTCTCAGGACCAGTTTCGTAAATAGTATATTCCCCCGCAGAAAGATTGCTGTAAGATGTACCAATTGCTGAACCAGGTTGTGGACTTCCGTCTACATCCTGTAGCTGACCGGTAGTAACGTGAATTTGGAAGTCAGATGGCAATTTGGTTCCGCCAACCACATTTTTTATTACGGTCAATCCTGGCGCAAGATCACTGTTTGTAATCGTGCAAGATTTTACATCACCGATTGCAAGAGTGATTTTCCCTTCTGCATCACAATCACCTGAAATTACACCGACATATCCTGTTGGATTTGTTTCACTCACAGTGTAAACTCCGGCAGAGTAAAGGTTTTCTTCTCCTGAGGTCACCTGATCACCATTAACAAATAACGGAACATCTGATACTTCAAGCAAACCGCCGTGAGTGTTGTGAATCACTTTTGTGACTGTAAGTTTTGGCGCAACATCTTCGTTTGTAATAGTACAAGAAATATTTTGACCTTCTGAGAGCGTCACTGTGCCTCCGATTTCAGATGGACATCCATCATCCCCTCCTATTGAAACAAAAGAATATCCAGTAAGACTAAGTTCCATAATTTCTATCGGAACATTAGCATTGACAGTAAGGGTCTGACCTGAATTTACAGCTGTTCCTCCAATTGATAGACCAAAATCGTCCGGCCCTTTTGTCCCACCGTAATTATTATTTACAACCTTGGTTAAAGTAACTGTCGGTGCAATGTCATTATTGTTTACAGAACAATTTATTGAATCACCAACTTCTAAGGTGATAGTGTCTCCATCCTGAGTTCCTCCATCGCAAGACCACTCTGATCCTTGATAGCCAGTTGCTCCATCTTCTGAAAGAGTGTACGTTCCAGCATCAAGCGCTTGGGTTGAATCCCAAGATACTGGTGATCCGTTAATATAAGCTTGGAAATTGTCTTGAGTAGCAAGGCCACCATTATCATTGGTAACTCCTTTATGAAGTGTAAGACCAGGGGCAGTATCGTAATTCGTAAGAGTGCAGTTCTTTACATCGCCTAGTGCTAAGGAAACATTGCCATCTACATTACAATCCCCTCCGAAAACTCCATAATATCCTGATTGATTGTCTTCAGTTACATTATAAGTTCCGACTGAGTAGGTATTTTGTTCACCTGAGGTCACTGACGTCCCATCTACATAAAGAGGGAAATCAGAAACAACCATAGTGCCACCGTGAGTATTTTCTACAGTCTTGGTGACAGTCAGCTTCGGCGCGATATCATCGTTAGTGATAGTGCAAGTCTTGGATTCTCCGTTTGCAATATCCCCTGAGCAATCCTCTCCGAGGGTCTTTTGGTAACCAGTTGAAGAAACTTCGTCTGCATTGTACGAGCCAGCATCAAGAGTAACAGTGACACCAGTTTCAGAACCATTGAAAGAAGTAGAGGAAACATTTCCGCCGATAACATTCATTATAAAATCAATCGCTTCTTTAAGTCCGCCAAAATTATTATTAACGTGTTTTATTACTGTAAGATTGGCTGGTTTATCATTGTTCGTAATTTCACAAGTTTTGTTTTCACCGACAGAAAGAGTAAATGAACCATCAGCCGCACAATTTCCGCTCCAACCAGATGCAGTATAAGCAGCAGGATTGGAAACTTCACTAGCAGTGTAAGAACCGGCGTTAAAACCAGTTGCGTCACCGCTTGAAACACTGGTGCCGTTCACAGAAAGAGGAAAATCAGAAACGCTTGCTGAACCGCCATTGTCATTCACGACGTGCTTTACGAGAGTAATGGTTGGTTGAATATCGTTGTTAGTTATAGTGCAAGATTTTACATCACCGACTGCAAGAGTGATAGAACCGTTCGCTGAACAATCTCCGGAAATAGCACTGGTATAACCGGCACTAGAAGTTTCAGAAATAGTATAAGAACCAACGTTGAAACCATTTTGCACACCAGAAGTAACTCCAGTTGCATTCACAAATAGAGGGAAATCGGAAATTACTTTTGTCCCGCCATTGTCGTTAGTAACAATCTTGGTGACAGTTAACTTTGGTTGAATGTCATTATTAGTTATTGTACAAGTCTTGTTTTTACCAAGTGCAAGTGTGATTGTTCCGTCAGGATTGCAATCCCCTCCCCATGTTCCAGCAGAGTAACCTGTAAGATTTGTCTCAGATGCAGTGTGTGATCCGACAGATACTATCTGAGCGGAATCCCAAGTTACATTACTTCCATCTATTTTCCCTTGAAAGCTTGCTGTGGTAGCGATACCACCGTTATCATTGGTAACTGTCTTAATAAGAGTTAGGTGAGGAATAAAACTGGCGCAATCCGGGTCATCTAGATCTATTAGCGTGTCCCCATCATTGTCTATACCATCTGAACAAAGGATAAGTGTATTTTCAGCTGGGGGAATAATAACATCACCAGTTGTAGCTGATGTACCAGATGTGGCTGCTCCTCCGTGATGCTCTCTTACCGTATAACGATAAATTGAACTCGGGGTTAACCCAGTATCAATGTGACTACCAGTAGGATAAATTGGGAGAAAGTTGCTTATCTGTTCAAAAATTGGTGTACCAGAAGTGTCTGGGGTACATCCTGTCCCTGAGCAACGCCAAATATATAAATCATGTTGAGCGAGAGATGAACTTGTAGTACTTGTGCTAGTCCAAGTTAAAGTTACAGAGCTACTAGATAAAGCTGTTGCTGTAAAACCAATTGTTGATCCGACAGTATGCGCTGATGCACTATAAGCTGGCGCGAAAAGTGCTATTGCTAATACGACCGGAAGAAAACGTGATAATATTTTTTTCATAATTTATAAAAACTAACGTTAATAAAGACGACTTTTAATAAAATTAATAAAAATGGAACACTTTTTAAACACTTTGATTTTTTAGGAGTTTAGCACAGCGCTAGAAACTTGTCAAGTACGTTGGGGATATCCGGTGGATGAGTGTGAATAACCAAAAACACCGAGTAAATGATATAGTATATGGCAAGATTATGTCAGCAACAGGAGACTTAATAAAACAACTTGGAAATTTATCATATTTTGGCATATTGGGTGTATCAATTATCGCCAATGTAATAGTTCCCTTTCCAGAAGAAATCGTGCTTTTAGGACTCGGGTACTTGGCCGGCACCGGCCGAGTGCATCTTTTGATTTTAATGCCGATAGTCATCAGCGGGCTACTTTTAAGTGATGTGGTAATGTTTACCCTCTCAAAAAAAGGCAACCGTTTGGTAAAAAAATTTTACGAGAAAATATTCTCCAAAAAATTGGAGCCGAGGCGCGAATGGCTAGAAACCCATATTGATAAGGTTATTTTTTTCTCTCGCTTTTTAGTCCAACTTCGTTTTTTAGGACCATTTTTAGCAGGCCAAATGCATATCACTTTAAAACGCTTTCTTAAATACGAAATAGCCGCACTTCTGATTTATGTGCCTCTTTACCTCTGGGTAGGATTTTATTTCAGAAATAGGATTGAATTCATCGCCAGTGGTATAGGCGCAGTTAAAAATATCATCTTGATTGCTGTTGGCATTGGCATACTAATATCGCTTTCAAAATTAATCCGACGAAAAGCCCTCAATATAAAATGAAAAACCCCCGTGCGGGGGTTTTTCATTTTAACTATTCAAGTTTATGGAAGTATATTCCAGAAAGCTAGGCTGCTGTTTGCCAAAGATTGTGAAGTCTTAGGGGTTGCAGAACCTTGTCCGGAAATCGCGATCGCGTCATTGCTATTGTTGTAGGCGTCAAGCTGTGATGCAAATGATTGGATCAAAGCTGTATTCGTCCCTGCCCAAGCAGCGGCAGCATTAGCAAGCATCGTCGCTGTTCCCGCACTGCAAGTAAATGCCTTGCAGTTTAGCTCCGCACCGAGCCATTGCTGGAGCATTTGTATACGAGCTTTATCAAGTGCAGTACGTTGTGCCCCAGTAGTGGTCTTTGGAATACTTGCGTAGAATCCAGCAAATAATTTGGAAGTGCTATCAATAACATGGGTTCCAATTGTCAGTGGATTAATCCCTGCAAAAACTCCGGATGTATAAGTAGTGTGTGTCTGCCAGAAACCAATCGTCCGAGTCGCGTGCGGAAGATCGTTGTTTGTAATGGTGCAAGTCTTTGTCTCCCCATTTGCAATTGTTCCTGAGCAATCTGCGCTCATTGTCTTGACGTATCCGGCGCTTGAAACTTCGTCCGCAGTGTAAGCACCAGCATTCAAGGTGACGTTTACGCCTGATTCATTTCCGGCAAAATTATTTGTTGAGAGGTTTGTGCCAGTCAAATGCATTGTAAAGTCACCAGCGACAGCCACATCTCCATCATCATTAATCACGTGCTTGATAACGATAAGGTGAGCTGGTTGATCATCATTAGTGATAGTGCAAGTTTTTGTCTGTCCTAATGCAATCGTGCCAGCACAATCTGTGGAAGCAGATGCTTGCGTGTAGCCGGTAAGGGAACTTTCAGTGACAGTATAAGCACCAGGGGTAACAATCTTAGTTGTACCAGGATTTTCCGCCCCGGCGAATGAGTTGCCACCAGTCGCTGTCACTCCCCCGATATTCATCGTGAATGCTCCCGCAACTGCTGTACCACCGTTGTCGTTGATTACGTGCTTGATCACTATCAAGTGTGCAGGAATATCATCATTTGTTATTGTGCAAGCTTTCACATCAGCAAGCCCTAGGGTGACAGCGCCATTTGGAGCGCAGTCGCCGGAAATCACAGAGCTGTAACCGGAATCAGTAGTTTCAGAAACAGTATATGAGCCTGCGTTGAAGTTATTTTGGACACCAGAGACTACTCCGGTTGCATTTACGAACAGTGGGAAGTCTGAAACTACTTTTGTTCCGCCGTTGTCGTTAATGACAATCTTGGTGACGGTCAATTTTGGAGAAATATCGTCGTTTGTTATTTCACAAGTTTTAACGTCTCCAATCCCGAGTGTTACGGATCCATTAGCAGAGCAGTCTCCGCTCCAAGATGAAGCGGCATAACCTGTCTGTGAAGTTTCAGAAGCAGTGTATGATCCTGCGTCAAATCCATTTTGCACTCCCGATACTACTCCTGTTGCGTTAACGAACAGTGGGAAGTCTGAAACAACTTTTGTTCCACCGTTGTCATTCACAACGTGCTTGATCAAAGTAAGTTTTGGCTGAATATCATCGTTTGTAATCGTACAAGTTTTGCTTTGACCAAGCGCAACTGTCGTATCGCCGTTTTGGTCACAATCGCCACTGAATCCTTCAAAGGCATACCCAGAAAATAATGTTTCGCCAGAAGTATAAGTGCCAGGATTCACTGGTACTGGTGTTCCAGAAGTAGTAGCATTTCCTTCAAGGGTCAGAGCGAAGTCGTCTGGTTGTGCAGTTCCCCCATTATTATTAATGACAACCTTTACAACAGTAATGTACGCCTGTTGGTCATCATTAGTTATAGTACAAGTTGCTTCCTGTCCAAGACCTAATGTGATATTTGCTCCATTTTGCGTTCCGCCTACACAGCTCCAAGCGGATGGAGTGTAGCCAGACATTGTCGTCTCACTTAGAGCGAATGTGTCAGCGAGTAACCCTGCCCCAGAATCAACTGGGCTCGTGCCAGAGATGTCATTTGTTCCGGTGCCATTTGCAGTCAGAGTGAAATCTGCAACAGTCGCAGATCCGCCATTGTCATTTATTACAACTTTTCTAAGGTGAAGAATTGGGGCAATATCATCGTTTGTGATGGTACAAGTAACAGTCTCACCTTCATCAAGCGTCACTGTGCCGCCCAAGATTGCCGGACATTTTGCATCGCCAGTAAGCGATACGAAATTATATCCTGCTAGCCCTGCTTCATTGAGAGCGATAGCCTGATTGGAATTTACAGAAGAATTAACTCCGGAGTTTACAGCATTTCCTCCGACAGTAAGACCAAAATCATTTATACCGGCAGTGCCACCGTTATTATTGATTACTACTTTGTTTAAGATGATATGAGCTGGTTGATCATTGTTCGTAATCGTACAGGCTTTTACATCTCCTAGGTTAAGGGTAACAGATCCATTGGTAGCGCAGTCCCCTGTCCAAGACCCAGCGGTGTAACCTGTAAGATTTGTTTCAGAAGCGGTGTAAGAACCAGCGTTAAAATTATTTTGTACTCCGCTCGTTACGCCAGTAGCATTAACGAAAAGTGGGAAGTCAGAAACTACTGCGTTACCACCGTTATCATTTACCACAATTTTTGTAAGCGTAAGCTTTGGTTGAATGTCATCATTGGTGATTGTACAAGTCTTTGTCTCGCCGAGCGCGATCGTACCAGAACAATCTGCAGAAAGAGTTTTGTCATAACCAGTGTGTGCTCCTTCATCTACTGTGTAGGCTCCGACAGTAGTCAGGGTATTATTTACCCCAGGAGATTCTACTCCAGCAGCTACTGGAGTCCCTGTTGTGACACCAGAAATTGTCGTGGTGAAAGTGTTGGCTAGTGCTGTGCCACCGTTATCATTTATTACATGTTTAATAACGATGAGATGCGCTGGTTGATCATTGTTAGTGATAGTACAAGTAGCATTCTGAGCAAGAGAAAGTGTAATTGTTCCGTTGGCTGCACAATCTCCTCCCCAATTTCCGGCAGTGTAGCCCGAAAGGTTGGTTTCAGATGCAGTGTGCGCTCCGGCTGTTGTAGTTTGAGCAACCGTCCATGAAACGTTTCCACTATCAATCATTCCTTGGAAGTCTGTGGTGACGGCTGTTCCGCCATTGTCATTGATGACTGTCTTTACGAGAGTAAGAGTAGGAGCAATATCATCGTTTGTGATTGTGCAAGTTTTTGTTTCGCCCTGAGCAATCGTTCCTGAGCAATCTGCTGATGCAGATGTCTGTGTATAACCAGCCATTGCTCCCTCGGTCACAGTGTAAGCACCAAGAGATGAAAGAGTTTTATCAGTGCCAGGGTTTTCAGCCCCCGCAAATGAATTTCCGCCAACAGCTGTCACTCCACCTATCGTCATTGTGAAGTTTGAAGCAGTAGCTGTACCGCCATTGTCATTAATGACATGTTTGATAACTATGAGATGGGCTGGATTATCATTATTATTTATCGTGCACGTAGCGCTCTGACCAGCAGCGAGTGTGATGTTGCTGCCATTCTGCGTACCGCCTGTGCAGCTCCATGAACCAGCTGTATACCCTGATGGTCCGCTGGTTTCTGATAGTGCGTAAGTGCCAGCGTTCACTGCTGCATTCGTAACTGCGCCACTTCCAGTCACACCAGAGATTGGTGTAGGACCAGAACCGTTAAGTGTCCAAGCGGTTGCAACAGCTGTGCCTCCGTTATCGTTCGTAACTGTTTTAACTAAAGTTAAATGCGCTTGCTGAAGAGTGTTTGTGTAAATACAATCTACAACTCCACCACCAGCAGAACCAACGGTAATAGATACAGAACGAGTACCTACGTTTGGTGTAGCGCTAGTCCCTGTCCCTGTTGCCGTACAAGTCAAAGCTGTGTTTGCCCATCCAGAAAGGGTGCTTTCAGTAATTGAATAATTTCCCGGAGTAACGTTTTGCGTGTTAGATGTACCACCCGTTAAATTAAATCCACTGAAACCAGTTCCAGTTGTTGTATAAGTAAAGCTTGTTGTTGTGTCAGTTGAAGGGTCAGTAACTTTGTGAATCGTAATTGTATTTGGAATAACGATTGCACTCGCGGCCATTTGGTTGTCGCGATTACCGGTTGATCCACCATCAAGCTCAACTACTTTTACGTGATAAGGTGATCCATTAATATTCACGGCGGAAGTACCAGCTCCCCAGTCTGCCTGGCTTGAAACGTGCGCTCCCCAAGTTATAAAGACGGGGCATTTTCCTCCGCTTGCATCAGCACAAGTACTTGTGTTTACGGTGAAGTTAACAGCTATATCAGTCAAACTATCGGCTCCATAAGAACCGTTTACAAGAGTAGGTGTTCCAAAAGAAGTGATCGTTCCATTTTTAATTTTAAAATGCTGGTTTCCGTCTGGTGTGCCAAGAGTGTTTAGTGGATCGTGAGGAATTGCTGGTGAGAGGTTTGAGGAAAGTGAAGTACATGATGGCATTGCAGTTGTTACTGGACCACTACATAGATCTGCGTCAGTAACCCAAGTTTCTGAAGCTGTATCGTTAGTTAGAAAATCGTACGCGTGTTTACCCCCTTTGGTTGTTTGATATTCAATAACAACAGTGTGGGCTCCGTTTGATAAACCACTAAGTACTAGTCTCTGTACAGTTGAATCTTCTTCGGTATAAGTTGAGTTGCTTCCATTTAAGTCACCGTTTGTCCAATCACAAACTCCTGGATTGCCTGTATATCCATCCCCATCATCATTTGCGCATTGTGAATAGACATCAACACCAGCACCAGCCGCATCTGTAAATGTTGTGCTAGCAATTTGTTCTCCATCAAGGGTGCTCGCAGTAACAGTGTAAAGTGGACGGTACATATTATCTAATAGATAAGCGTAAGAGAAACTTCCAGCATTATCAGAATTTACTGTGAAAGATGTGTCTGTGTAATGATTACCTACTTCTGAATTACCAAAAATTCTCAAAACAAAGTTTTGGAGTGATGGAAAAAAGTTTCCAAAAATATTAGCGGTATCTCCAGGCTCGTAGTCAGGCAAATCAGTTGAAAGTGTTGGGACAGGAGTAGGTGGAACATCTGCTGATGGTGTTACGTCTTGAGGGGCATCTGTGGGTGGAGTGGTATCAGCAGGTGGAGTTACGTCGCTTGGCGCATCCACTGGTGGAGTAACATCAGTCGGTGGAGTTGAATCTGCTGGCGGCGTTACATCATCGCCCGGTAAAGTATCTGTTGCAAGAGGGATAGGATCCGCTTCTTGCGCGCGAGAAATATTAAAAAGACCGAAGCTTATAATAAAAACAAACACTAGCAAAATACCTATATATTTTTTCATAATATTTTTGCGATTAAGCCCGCGCCTAAGGCGGGGCAAGTTAATAATAAATAATAATAAAGAGCTAAAAACCAACATTGGCATTTTGGTCTAAATTGATAAAGAAGTCAAATATTTTATGTGGAGATTGAGTGTATAAAATACCTATGTATTACAGCCTTAAAAATAAGGGTTTTATGCCTCCATTTTTTCAAAAAGATGCTTCCCAATAAGGAGAAATAGAAAAGATACTCCCACTAAGACACCGAGGTCAAGCCAAGGGCTGAGAGTAGAAGCCCCGACAAAAGCATAACGTAAGCCATCTATACCGTAAGTGAGTGGATCAATTTTTCCTAAAATTTGCAGCGCTTTCGGCGCAGTAGAGAGCGGAAAGATTGAACCGGAAAGAAAAAATAACGGCATCACTAAGAAATTCATAATGATCGGAAAGGCTTGCATATCGGTAAGCTTTGAAGCGATTGCGGTGCCGAGGGCGGTAAAGAAAAAAGCGGTCAGGAACATAAAAACGAGCGCTGGAAAAATCATCAGTAAATTACCCATCTTAAAACCTACTAAAAAAGAAATAAGGAGCACAGCGACACCTTGAATGACAGATACAGTTGCCCCACCGAGAGTCCGCCCGAGCATAATATTAAAACGTGAGACTGGCGCCACCATTGTTTCTTTTAAAAAGCCAAACTGTCTGTCCCAAATGAGTTCAATACCGCCAAAGATAGCTGTGAAAACCACTGCCATCGCCACAATTCCAGGGACTAAAAATTGAATATAGCTTCCACCCCCAGCTTTTTGGAAGATTGAGCCGAAACCAAAGCCAAAAACTAAAAGAAAGAGAAGTGGCTGCCCCAAAGAGCCGATAATTCTAGGCTTTGACCGCCAATACTTTTTTAGTTGTCTTATCCAAAGGATATAAATTGCATTCATAGTTTTTATTTCAGGTTAATTTTATTTATTTTCTTCGGCCCCACATTTTTGCTTGGGTACGAAGAGCATCCATTGAGGTAGCCTCATCTGCTCTAATACCGTGCCCGGTTAATTTCAAAAACGCTTCTTCAAGCGAAGTGGTACCTGTTTTATTTTTTAATTCTTCCGGGGTCCCAGAGCCGATAATTTTTCCGTGGTCAATAATCACGACATTGTCTGCCATTTTATCCGCTTCTTCCATATAATGAGTAGTCAAAAATACGGTCACTCCTTCTTTTTTGGAAAGATTCACCACATAAGACCAAATATGATTGCGGGTTTGGGGGTCTAGCCCCACTGTCGGCTCATCCAGAAAAATAATTTTTGGCGTGTGTATTAGGGAACGAGCGATTTCAAGCCGGCGCTTCATCCCACCAGAAAAATTTTTCACAAAATCCCCACGTCTCTCCCACAAATCAACCAGTTTTAAAAGATCTTCAATTCTTTTTAATCGAGTTGTTTTATCCAAGCCATATAGTACCCCGTGAAATTCCATATTTTCGTATGCGGTTAAATCGTCATCAAGACTGGGGTCTTGAAAAACTATACCAAACGAGTGACGAATACTGTCACGTTCTTTTTTTAAGTCAAAGTTGTTTATTAAAGCATCTCCCTCGGATGGTTCAAGTAGTGTCGTCAGCATTTTTATAGTCGTAGTTTTGCCAGCGCCGTTTGGGCCAAGAAAAGCAAAGATTTTCCCTTCTTCCACAGTGAAAGAGACACGGTCAACGGCTATAAAATCTCCAAACTTCTTTGTTAAATTTTTTACTTCAATTATTGGCATATTTTTTCTAACTTTGGGTAAATGGTTCTCCTTTTGCCCAAGCTTTCAGCACTTCATAAGAGTCTTCTCCACAAATAAATTTTTTAGTCTCAGTATTATAAAAGAATGGCACCCCTCCGCACATATCTTTATCTAATTCTTCAAGTTTTTTGGCATTCTCATCATTGTGCCAGACCTCATACGCATCCACTTTTACTTTCTCCTCAGTTTGGAGGCGCTCTACAAGCTCGTGCATTACCACGCAGTGTGGGCATTCAGTACCATAAAATTCAAGCAAATTGCTCATTTTTATTTTATGATTCTTGAAAGACGCGACTTTTTGCGGGCCGCATTATTTTTCTTAATAACCCCTGTCTTTACTGCTTTATCTATCGCTTTATACGCAGTCGGGAGCAGTTTAGTTGCTTCTTTTTTATCAGTTTTGACTAGCTTTTCTATCTTCTTCATTATCTCTTTCATTGTGCGCTTGCGACGGTCATTTATCACTTTTTTACGAAGTGATCCGCGCATGGCTTTTTGGGCTGATTTGGTTATTGGCATAAAATAAAGATAACAGAAAAATCTTGAAAATGCAAACATCTGCTATAATAAGCTTATGATTGGCAGTATAAAAGGAAAAATAATTCTGCGCACTGATAAATACCTTGTGGTAGAAACTGGTGGAGTGGGCTATAAAATCAGTGCTTCGCCTGACACTCTGTCAAAGACTAAAAAAATTGGCGACGAAATTTCTTTTTGGATTCATACTCACGTACGTGAAGATGCAATAGATTTGTACGGATTTTTAGAGAGAAACGAATTGGAATTCTTTGAAATGCTTATAAACGTATCCGGTATCGGACCAAAATCAGCCCTTGTTGTATTAAGTGTCGCCTCAATTGAAACTTTGCGAAAAGCTATCGGCACCGGAGACACCAGCTACCTTACTAAAATCTCCGGCATCGGCCGAAAGACTGCAGAGAAAATCGTGATTGAGCTCCGCGATAAAATGGGGAATAAAAATGGAGAACAAGGTGATGGCTCGCTCCAAGGCGAACTGGATGTATTAGAAGCACTTAAATCCCTCGGCTATTCCCAGAACGAAGCACGCGACGCGCTCAAAAAAGTAAACTCTGACGGAGACACCAACGCCAAAATCCGCCAAGCACTTCAAATTTTAGGAGGGAAATAAATTACGGAACTACATTTAATAAAGCATTTTGAACTGTTTGAAAGCTCGGGAAATCTACATTGTATGTAGTGATAGTAATAGGATAAGTGCCCACTTGAATACTGGGTAATAAGTCAATGTATGCATAACTTAAATCGGCAGCGAGATCATATGGTTCCAGATACACGCCATATTCAGGGGGCTGAGATGAAACAATATTTGATGGAACTTGTATTATTATATTGAAAGCTGAAGGTCCACATAGAACAGGATCACTGTTAAAAATTTTTAGTTCAATAGGATAACTATAATTATTTGAACTTAAGCTATATGTGTAGGGTGAAAAATTTGTAACAGTTGGGGCAACATGAGCACATGGCGGAAGACTGGGGTTAACTGTTACATTAAATGTAATAGCGGAAGGTGTGACATTTAGTATCGGTCCAATTTGTATTCCACGAGCAAGATCAGAGAAAGCGTTTGGCTGAACTAAAGCAGCATCTACAATATCATCGTACCAAAAACTTGAGCTTGCAGTACTATCAATAAGACGAGTTATTTTAGGTGCCCATGTGTAAGGCTGATAAACTCTGTTAATTAAAAGTCCATTTTGATTACCTGTAAGTGGAGCCACATTGAGAGTGCTATCAAAATTAATTGCCCTTCTATTCTCCACCGAATAGCTTATTGATTGTGCTGGTAAAGCAGGATTACTGATGCGCGCGTATTTTTTGTTACCGCCAACTGCTTCAAGAGGATTAATAGTATATGTACCGGTAGAAGTGATATTAAGAACTTCTGATGGTTTTATCCAATTAAGAATACTCTTATAAACTCCATTAAACTCTAGTGCATAACCAACACTAGTCCCCATAGTGTCAAAGTTATTACCATATTCAATATGGGTACAGTCTGGTCCTAAGGGGACAGAGTCACAATCAATGCCATTTGCATGCCAAAGCCCTAAAGCGTGACCTATCTCGTGGGAAAGCAAGTAATCAAAATCTGTCCAAGGAAATGGTTTTATAAAAGGAGGATAATCTAGTTGCCAAAGTGTAGAACTAATATTTACCCAGGACTCAGAAAAATTGTACTGTACATTATTTACTGTTTCAATATAAGGACCTACACTTGACCAACCATTACTACCTCCACAGTTAAGTACAAAAAGAATATGATTATAACTCGCAAGGTTGACGTTGTTTGTATTAATATAATTTAAAACTTCTGGTGTATAAAAACCTATATTCCAACAAGTTTCCTCTGGCACTTGAATCCAGCCAAATGTATCTCCAATAAAATGTTTTCTATTATATGAAGATTGTTTTATGAAATCATTGAATTGCCCGTGAAATATTGTCTGATCTCCCACAGTAGCTGTAAAAGGCGTAGTCGCACCTACGGGAGTGACGAGAAACACCGCCATTTTATAAACTTCGCTACCCTGCCCTAATTTTTGAGATCCATTCTCAGGATTAGTTTTTGATATCACCCGTGCTTGACCGAAAACCTCTTGGTCAACTTGCAAACCAGTAACTTCAACATTTACGTTCGGAGAAAAAGAATTCTGAGAAAAAGGATAAAAGCGTTGTTTTGAACTAGAAGAAACTATATAGTATTGAAAAACAGATTTTTCAGGATGATCAAAGTCATCATAATGCATTATTTCAATTTTCCCACTTAAAGTAACATCTTGTTCTAAGTCTCTATAACCATTTTTTGACAATTCGTTTAACAAACCACTCGGAAGTTTAAAAGTATTTATAGCTATCGGGTTTAATCTGATTTCTGTCAATAATGCTGTTTTTCTTCTTGAAAGTAAATCTTGTATCGCTGGATTTTGGGGAGTAACTTCCTTACTAGTAATTTCAAAGATTTGTTTATTTAAATCTTGAACAGTACTTTTATCTGTTGTTGTTTCTCCAATTTTTGAACTTACTGCTTGCCCCAGCTGCCCTCCACTTTTCACGTTTGGGAATAAAAAATAACCAAGTACCACAACAACCAAAGCAAAAATAATAGTCGGAACGAGTGCAAACCCTTTGTTGTTTTTCATACACATTAAGTATACCTCTACGCTTCTAAATAGTACAAGTGATATAATCCCCATATGCCAGAACTACCAGAGGTAGAAACAACAACCAGAGGACTGCGTAAAGAGACTATCGGCCTCAGAATTTTGGACGTTTGGACGGATTTGGCGACAAAAGACAAAAGAAAGCACGACACAGTAGCTAATCCTAAATATTTTTCTACTTTCAAAAAGAAAATAAAGTACTC